>NZ_JAAAHR010000124.1:0-29191 GCF_009908215.1 Nonomuraea sp. K271
CGCTCACCCCCACCCCTTCGCCCAGCCCCACGCCGTCCGCGTCGGTGCGGGCCGGTGCGCGGCGTCCCCTCCCGCTGCCGGGCCGCCGCGGCAACCCCCTGGGCGGTGTCCTGCTCACCGTCGTGCTGGTGACCGCCATCACCTCGACGACGGCCGTGGCGTTCCGCTCCCGCCGCTGATCAGCCCGCGAGCGACTCGGCGCGGGTCTCCAGCGTGGCGCGCAGGCCGGCCGCCTCCTCGGCCGCCTTGGCCCGGTCGGCGCCCGCATTCAGTCCGTACGCCTTGAGCGCCTGGTCCAGCAGGGCTGTGGCGGTGCCGCCGGCCAGCAGGTCGCGGGTGAGGGCCGCGTGCTCCCGCTCGTAGAGCTCCTGGAAACCGGCGTCCTTGAGGAACCTCTCCTTCAGCGCGTGGCCGCCGCGCGGCCCGCCGGCACCCCGCGTGTCCGGCGGGCGGCCTTGCTGTTCTGGCCGCTCGCCCGCCCCCGGCCGGGCGGCGCGGTCGCCGGGGCGCCTCATGCCGACGACGTCGTGGGGGCCGGTTGTGGCGTCCCCTCTCAGCGCGAGGTTCATGTCCCAGCTGATCACCCTGAACCGCTCCGTGCCCAGGTCGTACCAGAGGTAGTAGTTGTTGCCGGGGCCCGCCATGTCGTCGTGGTTCAGCAGGATGTTCTGCAGGGCCGCGTAGCGGGCGAACGACACGACGTCCAGCCGCTCGGCCAGCCCTGACGCGAACTCCTCGTCCGAGGCCTGCTCCACCCACCTGACCAGGTCGATGACCGGTTGCAGGTCGCGCCGGCCCACCTGGTTGACCTGCTTGAAGTCGTCGGCGTACGCGGTCTGGTCCTCGCCCTGGTAGGTGAAGCTCCCCGAGGCGAGCGACTTGTAGAGCACGCCGTCGCCGAGCCGCTCGGCGTACCCCTCGTCCAGATACTCGACGAGGAGGCGGGGAGCCGAGCGCCGGCCGTTGACGGAGAAGGAGGTGTAGGCCGACCGCTGGGAGGGCTCGCCGGCCGCGTCGACCAGGGCGATCGCCACGGCCTCGTTGAGCACGGCCGCCGACCCCATGGCGGGACGCACGGCCAGCTGGGAGTGGCCCTGGTAGCGGCGGCCCTCGACGAACTCGTCGAAGCTGATCAGCCACGGCAGGTTCTCCGGCTCCTCGGCCTTCAACGCCGCGTCGCGCCCGCCACGCCGGCGTCCGTCCTGCGGCGGCTTGACACCCTCGGGGGGCTCGCCGCCGGGCGGGCGGAAACCCTCCGGCGGGTTCCCGCGGCCGGACGTGGCGCGGGGCCGGGTCTGCCCCTTCCACGTCAGCCCGTGCAGGGTCGAGTTGCCCTTGAGCCGGATGCCCACGCTCGGGATCATGGTCCCGTCGATGGTCAGGTCGGCCTCGACGTACTTCTTGTCGCCGTCTTTGAAGTACTCCGCCAGCATGTCCTGGTAGCTCTCGTCCCGGAAGGTGAGCGCGACGTCGTGCAGCGCGGCGGCGTCGAACAGTTCCTTGGACCCGGCGAGGTCCCGGACCGCGACGCCGGCCGAGGCGGTCCGCACGCTGGTGACGTACGGGCGGACGGTGCCGCTGCCGAGGACGCCGTAACAGGCGGCCAGGAACGCCACGCACGCCGCCACGAGCCTCCAGTGGTGCCGGAGCCTGACGGGGATGCGGTGTCTGAGGCGGGCCACGGCTACAGGTCGCTCTGGTCGTAGCCGGTGAGTACGGTGACCGACTGGCCGTGGTTGCGCTCCCGCAGCCCGGCGATGAGGTCGGCGGGCTCACTGCCCTTCTTGATCCGGACGGTGTACATCAGTTCGGTCAGCGCGCCCGCCCTGATCGACTCCATGCTGACCAGCTCGAACTCGTCGGTGTGCCGGACGAGAACGTCCTGGACGGCGTGCGTGTAGTCCTCGTCCGACGGCACCTGCACCTTGACGACCTGGCGGCGCACGTTCAGCTGGAACCAGTTGAACCTGTTCATGATCATGATGATCAGTGAGATCGCCACGGCGGCCACCACGGCCAGCAGGTAGAAGCGGGTGCCGACGGCCATGCCGACCCCCATCACCAGGAAGATGAACCCGACGTCCCTGGTCTCCTTGATGGCGTTGCGGAACCGTACCACCGACAGGGCGCCCACCAGGGCGAAGGCGCGGGCGATGTTCGAGCCGACGACCAGCATGATCAGCGAGATCAGCATGCCGAGGATCACGAGCGTCTGGACGTAGGACTGGCTGTAGGAGACGTTGCGGTGCGTCGCCCGGTACACCCAGCCGATCATGGCGCTGAGCACGAACGACAGCGACATCGCGATCGCGATGTCGGCCACGCTGAACGTGCCGGACAGGTCCTGGAAGGAGAAGTCCATGGGTCATGCCTCCACGCGGGCGGTCAGGGCCGACGAGAGTCCGGGGTCCAGGTCGTGGCCGGGGATGTGGAAGATCGAGCGTGGCGCGAGCCCGTGCGCCTCCACGCTCTGGCAGTACTTCGAGAGCCGCACCACCTGCAGGTTCCGCTCGGCGGTCAGGTCGGTGAGCCAGGAGGGGACGCGCTCGTTCGCCTTGACCTCCATGATCGCTTTCCCGGGCGGGACGATGAACCGGTTCGCGGCGTTCGCGCCCAGGTGGAAGTCCCGGTCGCGGCCGCGTACGCGCTGGTCGAAGGTGACCCGCAGGCCCACGTCCGCGCCCCGCCCGACGTAGGCGTGCCGCTGGTAGCCGGTCATCGCGGTGGCGCGCAGGTCGAGCCGGCTGACCAGGTCGAGCACCTCCTCCACGAAGCCCCGCTCGGACGGCTCGTGTCCCACCTGCTCCCGCCCGTCACACAGGCGCAGGGCCTCCCGGTACGGCAGGCGCACCCGGCGCTTCTGCGTGACCCGGTTGACCCGCTGCTTGATCTCGACATGGACCGGGGTCTCGCCGGTCACTGCGAAACGGTCGCCGTAATGGCGGATGCGCAGCTTCCTGCGGAACCTGAGGCCCTCGATCTTCTCCCAGTAGAAGCGCAGCCGGCGGGTGTCGTAATAGACGCTCCAGACGCCGTAGCCTCCGTCGCCGCTGTGGTGGTCGCGGTCGAGCACGGCGTCCATCTCGTCGCGCAACTCGCGGGCGACGGCGGCATCGACGAGATACTTGATCTCGTACCTGTTGAAGGCGTGCAGCTTGCTGGGGGCGCGCAGCGCGTGTCCGGCCTCGCCGGGGGCAACGGCTGCCGGGACCTCGGGCCGGCGTACGGGGACGGGGCGCCTGCGGAATCTTCGCAGCATGTCTCTCCCTTCGTGTCAGCCCATAGGGGACAGCAACAACCTGGGAATAGTGTGTGAACCCCGTCGCACCGGGCGGTGAACACGCGTGCCGTGGCCCGCGTCAGACGCCCTCCGGCCCCTGGACCGGCAGGATGACGCGGAAGGTGGTGCCGTCGCCGCTGCGGGCCTCGATGCGGCCGCCGTGCGCCTCGACCAGCGCAGCCGCGATGGCCAGCCCCAGGCCGGTGCCGCCGCTGTCGCGGGAGCGGGCGGCGTCGGCCCGGTAGAAGCGGTCGAAGACGTGCGGCAGATGTTCCGCCGCGATGCCCGGCCCGGCGTCGCGCACCTCGATGACCGCCGCCGCCCCGCTCACCCGGGCCCCGGCCCACGCGCCCGCGTCCGACGTCCCGCTCCGGGCTTCCGCGCCCGCGCCCGCCTCCGTGCCTGCGCCCATCGTCCCGCTCCCGGCCCACGGGGCCGCGTTCGTGGTGCCGCTTCCGGTCTCGCCGACGGTCACCCGGACCGCCGTGCCCGCCGGGGTGTGGGCCACGGCGTTGCCGACCAGGTTGGCGACCACCTGGTGCAGGCGGTGCTCGTCGCCCGTCACCCGTACCGGCCGCTCGTCCAGGACCAGCTCGATCGGCCGTCCCGGTGCGCGGGCCCGCGCACCGTGCACCACGTCGCCCACGACGACGTGCAGGTCGACCTCCGTCAGGTCGAGCGCCCGTTCCTGGTCCAGCCGTGCCAGCAGCAGCAGGTCCTCCACCAGCACGCCCATCCGCTCGGCCTCACCCTCGATGCGGCTCAGGATGCGGGCCACGGCGGGATCCGGCTCGCGGTCACCGTGCCGGTACAGCTCGGCGAAGCCCCGGATGGACGTCAGCGGCGTGCGCAGCTCGTGCGAGGCGTCGGCGAGGAAGTGGCGCAGCCGCTGCTCCGAGCGTTCGCGCTGGCGCAGGGCCTCGCCGAGACGCCCGAGCATGATGTTGAGCGCGTGCCCCAGCCGCCCGGTCTCCGTGCGCGGGTCGCTGTCGGCTACCCGCCGGTCGAGTTCGCCGCCCGCGATCGCGGTGGCGGTGCGTTCCATCCGGGTCAGCGGGCGCAGTCCGAGCCGTACGACGGCCAGCGCCACCGCGCCCAGGAGCACCAGCACCAGCGCGCCCGCCGCCACCTCGATGACCAGCAGCTCCCGCACGGTGCTCCTGGCCGCCTCCAGCGACATCGACACCACCGCGCGGTTGCCGTCGGGGAGGGCTACCACGAGCGCGCGCCAGTCGGTGCCCCCCGACCTGCCGGGCACGGTGAAAGGGCGCGGCGGGAGGGCGGCGATGGTGGCCGCGGGGACGTCCGGTCCGTCGTCGGGGCGAGGGCCCGCGCGGACGGACGCTCCCGACGGCAGGTAAAAGTCCACCCGGTACTGGCTGGGCAGCTCCACCTCGCCCCTGCGCGGCGGCCGCACGAGAGGGGGCGGCGGCCGTCCCCTGCCCAGCGTCGCCGCGAAGGCGGTGAGCTGCGTGTCCACCCGGGACAGCAGCGAGCGGTCGAGCAGGATCACCCCCGCCGTCGCGAACACCGCCAGCGCCGCCGCCGACAACCCGAGCAGGGCGGCCAGCAGCCGGTGGCGCAGCGGCCAGGCCCGCGCGATCGGCCTCATCGGCCGCGGTCCAGCAGGCTCTGGTCGCGCAGCGAGTAGCCGACGCCGCGCAACGTGTGGATCAGCGGCGGGCCCACCACGTCGATCTTGCGGCGCAGGTAGCTGATGTAGGACTCCACGATCCGGCTGTCGGTGCCGAAACCGTGGTCCCACACCCGGTCGAGGATCTGCGGCTTGCTGACGACCCGCTCCGCGTTGATCATCAGGTAGCGCAGCAGGGCGAACTCCGTCGGCGACAGGTGCACGTGCCGCCCGGCCCGCCGTACGACATGGGTCTCCTCGTCCAGCTCCAGGTCGGCGTAGCGGAGCAGCCCGTCGTCGTGCGCCTGCTCGCGAGGACTCGTACGGCGCAGAATGGCGCGGATGCGCAGCACCACCTCCTCCAGGCTGAACGGCTTGGTGACGTAGTCGTCGCCGCCCGCCGTCAGCCCTGCGATCCGGTCGGCCACCGTGTCGCGCGCCGTCAGGAACAACACCGGCGGCCCGCCGCCGTCCGGACGCAGCCTCTGGGCCACCGCGAACCCGTTGAGATCGGGCAGCATCACGTCCAGCACGATCAGGTCGGGACGCTCCTCCCCGACGCGCACCAGCGCCTGCGTGCCCGAGGCGGCCGTACGCACGGCGAAGCCGTTCAACTCCAGGGCGTCCTGGAGCAGTTCACGGATGTTGGGCTCGTCGTCGACCACCAGGACCACGGGGTCGCCGGCGGGGCGGGGGCTCGGTGCGTCCATGCGGGCTGTTGTATCCCCTCTGCCTGGGAGTTGTGTGTGAGCAGCGTAGGCCGGATATTCGCGTGCCCGGTATGCGCGCCGCGTGCCACACTGGGCGCCGGGCCGGTGGTGATCAGGGGGTGCGGTGGCCGACGAAGAGGTGCTGGCAGGAGGCGGCGTCAACCACGTGGTCAGGGTCGGCGACACCGTGCGCAGGCCGGCCGGCCCCTGGACGCCGGCCGTGCACGCCCTGCTCGGCCATCTGGCGGCCCGCAGGTTCGCCGGGGCGCCGAGAAGCCACGGTATCGACGAGCAGGGCCGCGAGATCCTCGATTTCGTGCCGGGCCCGACGGCCGACTATCCGCTGCCCGGCTGGGCGCGGTCCGACGACGCGCTGGTCGCCGCCGGTGAGCTGCTGCGCCGCTACCACGACGCCACCGCGGATTTCGAGGCTCCTCCCGGCGCCGAGTGGTATTTCCCGGCGGTGAGCCCGGCCGAGGTGATCTGCCACGGCGACGTGGCCACGTACAACTGCGTGTTCCGCGAGGGGCTGCCGGTCGCGTTCATCGACTTCGACACCGCCCACCCGGGCCCGCGCGTCTGGGACGTGGCGTACGCCGCCTACCGGTTCGTGCCGCTGACCGACCCCCGGCACGCCGACGGCCGCCCGGTCGGGGAGCAGGCCCGGCGGCTCGGCCTGTTCGCCGGCGCGTACGGGCTGGGCGAGGAGGACCGCGCCGCGCTCGTCGAGACGGCGCGGGCCCGGCTGGAGCATCTGGTCCGCCACATGCACGAGCGGGCGGCCGCGGGCGACGAGGCCTTCGCCGGCCACGTCGCCCGCGGCGACGACGTCTACTACGAGTGCGACCTCGCCCACCTGACGCGGCACGAGGCGGTGCTGCGGCGTGGCCTCACTTGCCGAAGCCCACGGTCAGGCCGCTGAGCAGCTGGCGGCGGCCCACGATGTAGAGGATCAGGATGGGCAGCGTGGTGAGCACCACCGACGCGAGCACCGCCGGCACGTTGACACTGTACTGCCCCTGGAACGACCAGAGCGCCAGCGGCAGCGTGCGCTTGTCGGGGCTCTGCGTGAGGACCAGCGGCAGCAGGAACCCGTTCCAGATCGTCAGCGCGTTGTAGACCGTCACCGTCACCACGGCCGGCCGCGTCAGCGGGAACGCCAGCCGCCAGAGCATCGCCGTCTCGGTCGCGCCGTCGAGGCGCATCGAGTCGAACAGCTCCTTGGGCACGTCGCGGATGAAGTTCGACAACACCAGCACCGACAGGGGGATCGCGAACGCGATCGACGGCAGGATCATCCCCAGCAGCGAGTCGTAGAGGTGCAGCCGGATGATGATCAGGTAGACGGGGATGATCGTGGCCTGCAGCGGGATGGCCAGCCCCATGAGGAAGAGCGAGTTCGACAACCGCAGGAACCGGCTCCGCTTGCCGGTCCGGATGATCGCGTACGACGCCATGAAGGAGATGAGCACCGCGGGAATGACCGCGCCCAGCGTGACGACGACGCTGTTGACGAAGTACAGCGGGAAGTCCGACTCGATGACCATCACATAGTTGGCCAGCGTCGGCTCGCCGGGCGGCACGAGCGGGTTCTCGGCGTAATACCTGCTCTGCGACTTGAAGCTGGTGATGACGATCCAGTAGATCGGCACGATCACGACCGCCAGCCAGATCCAGGAGGCCAGGCCCGCCAGCCAGTTGGGCCGGCCCCTGGGCCGGTTGCGGCGCCGGTGCCGCGGCTGGGGCCCGCCCTCCATGACCTCGGGCTTCGTGGTGAGCGTGGACGCCATGGTCTAGGCCCCTTCGAGCTGGCTGTGGCTCGTGTCGCGGCCGCCGAGCCGGCGCAGCACCAGCGCCAGCACGAGCCCCACGAGCACGAGGATGACCGCGATCACACTGGCCAGGCCCATCTGGCTGGCCTGCCACCCGCGCACGTACATGTCCAGGGCGAGCACCCTCGTGGCGTCTCCCGGCCCGCCCGCGGTCAGCACGAAGATCAGGTCGAAGAAGGTCAGCGACCCGACGACCATGAGCGTCGAGGACGTGATGATCGTGTACTTCAGCTGCGGCAGGGTGATGCTGAAGAACCTGCGCACCCGGCCGGCGCCGTCGAGCTCGGCGGCCTCGTACATCGAGCGCGGGATCTGGCGTACGCCGCCCTGGTAGATCAGGGAGTGGAACGGGATGAACTGCCAGGACACCACGAAGATCACCACGCCGAACGCGAGGTACGGATCCCCGAGCCAGTCCTGCACTAGCAGCGGGATCTGCAGCCCTGCGCCGAGCCCGAAGTTCGGGTCGAGCAGCGCCTTGTAGGCGATGGCGATGGCCGCGGAGCTGAGCAGCAGCGGGATGAAGTACACCACGGACAGGATCGCGCGGTAGCGGTGGTGGTTGGCGAGGAACGTGCCGAGCAGGATGCTGGCCGGCGTCTGCACCGCCCAGGACAGGGCCATCACGAGGAACGTCACCCACAGCGCGTGCGGCAGCCCAGGGTCGGCGAGCACGGTCGTCCAGCTGTCGACGCCCGCGAAGTGGATGTCGCCAAGTCCGTCCCACGCGGTGAAGCTGAGCACGAGAACGCCGAGCAACGGGACCAGCCCGAACCCGGTGAAGAACACCAGCGCGGGCACGGCCATCCACGCGAGCGAGCCGCCACGGCCCCTTCGCTTGGGGGCCGTGGCGGAGGTCGCGAGCGCGCTCACTTGCCGATGACCGCGTTCATGTTGGTGGCGAACTCCTTGGGGGAGATCGAAAGCTGGAACAACTTGGCGATGTTGTCCAGCAGCACCTCGGCGGCCGTCGGGCTGAGCGCCTGGTCCCACGACTGCGCGAACGTCTTGGCGTTGACGGCGATGTTGTAGACGAAGTTGAGGAACTCGGCGTCGTCGGAGGAGGCGAACTCCTTGTCGGCGCCCTTGACGATCGGCACCGCGCCGGTCGCGACCCACTCCTTGACCGCCTGGTCGCCCATCAGCTCGGTGGCGAAGAACTTCTTGGCGATCTCCTTCTGCTCGGGTGTCGCCTTGGAGGAGATCGACATGTACTGGCCGGGGTTGCCGACGGTGTTGCTCGGGTCGCCCTTGCCGCCGTCGATCGGCGGGAAGTTGATGTAGCCGAGGTTGCCGCCGGAGACGAAGTCGCCGCCGTCCTGCTTCATGCTGCCGTACGTCCAGCCGCCGTGCAGCATCATCGCGGCCTTACCGGTGTAGAGCAGCGCCTGGTCGGCGTTCGAGTCGGCGGTGATCGAGGAGAAGCCCTTGATGAACCCGTCGGCCTTGATCAGCTCCTGCATCTTGCCCAGGGCGTCGATGGCGACCGGGTTGCTCCAGGCGTCCTTCTCCGCGTCGAACACGGCCTGGAACACCTCCGGGCCGCCCAGGCGGTCGAAGAGGAACTCCAGCCACATCATGTTGGTCCAGCGCGACTGACCGCCGAGCGCGAACGGCGCGATGCCCTTGGCGTTGAACTTCGGCACCAGGTCCATGATGTCGCCCCACGTCTGGGGCGGCTGCGCGCCGATCTTGTCGAAGGCCCGCTTGTCGTAGTAGAGGACGATCGGCTGCATCGTCTCGCAGGGCATCGCGTAGATCTTGTCGTCGATCGTGGCGGCGCCGAAGGAGGAGGGGAACAGCCTGTCCTTGAGCGCGGCGTTTTCGTCGAACCACGAGGTGAGGTCGTCGACCTGGCCCGCCTGGACGTAGCTGCGCAGCGTGCCGCCGCCCCAGCCCCAGATCAGCGTGGGCGCCTGGCCGGCGCCGATGGCCGTCTTGATCTTGGTCTTGAACGCGTCGTTCTGGAAGGTCGTCCCCGCGATCTGGCCGTTGGGGTTCGCCTTGTTGAACCGTTCGACGGTTCTGGTGCGCACGCCCTCCTGCGGCTGCGTCGACAGGTACCAATAAGTGGCGCCGCCGCCACCGCCACCACCACTGGGGGTGCCGGGCCTGGTCGGGCCCGAGCTGCCACAGGCGGCAAGCGCGGCTCCCAGGGGCAGGCCCATGGAGAGGCTGAGGAAAGTGCGGCGAGACGTTGTCCTTGGCTCCACGGGGATCTCCGTACTCGAACGTCGCGGTGTCTGGCCGCGGCTCGTTGGTCATCGGATGCGGTGGCCGGCGGTCGTGGATCAGCGTCCTGCGGACGCCACTGCTCCACTCCTCCTTGAGTCAGCTCTCCGAAACATTTTCGACATGACCGCGGGTTTCGCCAATCTAGATTTCGGCCAAAGGTGTGTCAAGACCCGTCACGGAGCGAACAGATTACGGTCCGGCCAAGGCACGTGTACAGTACTTTGGCGCGGGCTATCGCTGGTCCACCGGCCTTCGGAAATCCGCGCCAAGACCGTCGGCGATCGTCGAAATATTTCGAAAGGTCTCCGACACAAACGCACTTCTTGAGGAGAGCAGCAGATGACGGCTCTAGATCGGACCCCTGAGGCGGACCGGGCCCTCCGTCCGTGGCAGGACCCGGCGCTCCCCGTCGCCGACCGAGTCGACGCCCTCCTCGCGGAGCTGACCCTGGAGGAGAAGATCGGCCAGCTCGGCAGCCGGTGGATCGGCAACGACATGCCGGAGCCCGACGAGCCCGAGCCCGGCGCCGAGTCCCTGAACGTCGCGCCCATGCAGGACGTCTTCGCCGCCTCCGGCGCCGTCCCGCTGGAGGAGGCCGTCCGCCACGGGCTCGGCCATCTGACCCGCGTCCACGGCAGCGCCCCCGTCACCACGGCCGAGGGCGCCGCCGAGGTGGTCCGGCTGCAGCGGGCCGTCGTCGAAAGCTCCAGGCTCGGCATCCCCGCGATCGTCCACGAGGAATGCCTGACCGGCTTCACCAGCTACGGTGCGACCGTCTACCCCGCGGCCATCGCCTGGGCGGCCACCTTCGACCCCGGCCTGGTCGAGCGGATGGCCGCGGCCATCGGGCGCGACATGGCCGCGCTGGGCGTGCACCAGGGCCTGTCACCGGTGCTCGACGTCGTGCGCGACTACCGGTGGGGGCGGGTCGAGGAGACGATGGGGGAGGACCCGTACCTCGTCGCGATGCTCGGCACCGCCTACGTCCGCGGTCTCCAGAGCGCCGGCGTCATCGCCACGCTCAAACACTTCGCCGGCTACTCCGCCTCGCGGGCGGCCCGCAACCACGGCCCCGTGCCGATGGGCCGCCGCGAGCTGATGGACGTGATCCTGCCGCCGTTCGAGACGGCCATCACGCTCGGCGGCGCCCGCTCGGTGATGAACTCCTACTCCGACGTCGACGGCGTGCCCGCCGGAGCCGACTCCTGGCTGCTGACCGAGCTGCTGCGCGACGAGTGGGGGTTCACCGGCACCGTCGTCTCCGACTACTGGGCGGTCCCGTTCCTGGCCACCATGCACGAGGTGGCCGCCGACACGGGCGAGGCCGGCGTGCAGGCCCTCACCGCCGGCATCGACGTCGAGCTGCCCGACACGCTCGGCTTCGGCCAGCACCTGGCCGAGCGGGTCAGGAGCGGCGAGCTCCCCGAGCCGGTCATCGACCGGGCCGCCCGCCGCCTGCTCACCCAGAAGGCGGAGCTCGGCCTGCTCGACCACGACTGGACCCCCGAACGTTCGGTCGCCGCGGCCGAGGGCGTCGACCTCGACTCGCCCGGCAACCGCGCCCTGGCCAGGGAGCTGGCCGAGCGTTCGATCGTCCTGCTGGACGGCGGGGACGTCCTGCCGCTGCTCGGCGAGGGCCGTGAGGGCCCGCGCAGCGTCGCCGTCGTCGGCCCCGCCGCGCACGACCCGCGTACGTTCATGGGCTGCTACGCCTTCCCCAACCACGTCCTGCCCCGCCATCCCGGCCTCGGGCTCGGCATCGAGGCCCCCACCGTGCTCGACGCGCTGCGCGAGGAGCTGCCCGGCGCCGAGATCCGCCACGAGCCCGGGTGCGACGTGCGCGGCGACGACCGCTCTGGCTTCGCCGCCGCGGTGGCCGCCGCGCGAGCGTCCGACCTGTGTGTCGCCGTCGTGGGCGACCTGGCCGGGCTGTTCGGCCACGGCACGTCGGGCGAGGGCTGCGACGCCGACGACCTGCGGCTGCCCGGCGTGCAGGCCGACCTGCTGGCCGCACTGGCCGCCGCCGGCACGCCTCTCGTCGTGGTCGTGGTCTCGGGCCGCCCGTACGCGCTGGGCGAGGTGCACGCCGCAGCCGCCGCGCTCGTCCAGGCGTTCATGCCCGGTGAGGAGGGCGCGGCGGCGATCGCCGGCGTCCTGTCAGGACGGATCCAGCCCGTGGGACGGCTGCCCGTGCAGATCCCGCGGGGGCACGGTGGACAGCCGGGCACCTACCTGCAGCCGCCGCTGGGCGCCAACAGCGAGGGCATCAGCAACCTCGACCCGACCCCGCTCTTCCCCTTCGGCCACGGCGCCTCCTACACCGGCTTCGAGGTCGGCGACCTCGTGATCAGCGACATCGAGGTGCCCACCGACGGCGAGTTCACGGTGTCGGTGAACATCCGCAACACCGGCGGCCGGGCCGGCGAGGAGGTCGTCCAGCTCTACCTGCGCGACGTCGTCGCCCAGGTGACCAGACCGGTGCGACAGCTGGCCGGGTTCGCGCGCGTGCGGCTGGAGCCGGGGGAGAGCACCGGCGTGCGCTTCCACGTGCACGCCGACCGCACCGCCTTCACCGGCCGCGACCTGCGCAGGATCGTCGAGCCGGGCGACATCGAGGTGCTCGTCGGCACCTCGGCCGCCGACCTGCCGTGCCGCGGCGTCGTACGCCTGACCGGGCCGCTGCGCCACCCCGGCCCCGGCCGGCGGCTCGTGACACCCGTTGACGTCGGCACCGGCGGCGCCGGGCAAGGGGGTGGAGATGCCGGCCAGTCCTAGGCGGGCGACGCTCGCGACCGTCGCCGCCTCGGCGGGCGTGTCGGTCGCCACCGTGTCGAAAGTGCTCAACGGGCGCAGCGACGTCGCCCCCGCCACCCGCTCGCTGGTGGAGGCGCTGCTGCGGCAGCACGACTACGTCGCCCCCACTCCGCGCCGGGCCGACGTGACCGGGCTGGGCAGCGTCGAGCTGCAGTTCGACGCCGACCTCAACGCCTACTCGACCGAGATCATCCAGGGAGCCGTGGCCGCCGCCGCGGAGGCCGGCGTCGGAGTCGTGGTCAGCATCCGGCGTGCCGACCGCACCGCCGCCTGGGCCCGCGGCCTGGTCGCCGCCGGCCGCCGGGCGCTGATCGCGGTCACCAGCGAGCTGACCACCGGCCAGCTCGCCGCGCTGGCCAAGGCCCGGCTGCCGCTGGTCCTCATCGACCCGCTCAACCTGCCGCGCACCCGCGTGACCAGCATCGGATCGACGAACTTCGCCGGCGGCCTGGCCGCCACCCAGCACCTCCTCTCGCTCGGCCACCGGCGCATCGCCTACGTCGGAGGCCCCGCCGCCGCGGCCTGCAACCAGGCCCGGCTGCACGGCTACCGCGCCGCCATGGAGGCCGAAGGCGCACCCGTGCTGCCCGGCTACCTCCAGGCCGGGCACTTCCGCTACCACGACGGTGTGACGGGCGGCGCGGCCGTGCTCGACCTCCCGCGCGCCCCGACGGCGATCTTCGCGGCCAGCGACGAGACCGCGCTCGGCATCATGGAGGCCGCCCGGGCGCGCGGCCTGCGCATCCCCGAAGACCTCAGCATCGTGGGGTTCGACGACACCCAGATCGCCCAGATGGCCTCACCGCCGCTCACCACCGTCCGCCAGCCGCTGCGCGAGATGGGCGGGGTGGCCCTCCGTACGGCGCTGCGCCTGGCCGCGGGAGAGAAGATCGACTCCCACCACGTCGAACTCGCCACCGGCCTCGTGGTCCGGGGCTCCACGGCCCGCGTCGCGCCCGCCTGAAGGCCACGGCCGGCCCGGCGGCGAGCGTGGTCAGCCTCCATTCACGGTTCCCGGCTGCGCCGGTACTGCTGAGGGCTGCTCCCGCGTTCCCGTTTGAACGCGGTGCTCAGTGCGGAGGCGCTCGCGTAGCCGACATGGCGGGCCACTGCGGCGATAGTGGTGTCCGGTTCGTGGAGCAGGTCTGCGGCGGTGTCCAGCCGCCAGCCGGTGAGATAGGCCATCGGTGGCTCGCCGACCAGGTCGGTGAACCGGCGAGCCAGACCTGCGCGGGAGACACCGGCTCTGGCTGCCAGCGCGGCCACGGTCCACGGGTGGGCGGGGTCCTTGTGGAGGAGCCGGAGCGTAGGGCCGATCACGGGATCGGCGAGCGCGCGGTACCAGGCCGGGGCCTCGGCCTCGGGGCGCGCGAACCATGTCCGGAGAGTCGTGACAAGCAGAAGATCCAGTAGTCGGTCCAGGACGACCTGCTGGCCGGCTTCCTCCTTGGTGACTTCTTCCGTGAGCATGCCGATCAGCGGGGAGGAGGGCTGGGCGTCGTGCGGGACGACGATAAGGGGCTGAAGCGTGCTAAGAAGCCGGTGACTGATCTCGCCGCTCATCTGGTACTTGCCGATCAGCATCACAGCCGCCCCGCAGGGGTCGCCGGTGCCCCACGTGCGCGGGCCGAGGTCGACGACCTCGCTCAGGTGCTCGCCGGTGGGGGTGGTGCGCCGCGGGCCGGGCTGGATGACGACCTGAACGGGCGTCGAGGGCTCGTCGGCGAAGGTGTACGGGGCCGGTCCGCGCATGATCGCGATGTCCCCGGGAAGCAGGCGCACCGCGTCGCCGTCGTCGGGGATCACCCAGGCCGTGCCGCGTGCGAGGGCCACGACACTCAGTGGTGCCTGGTCCTGGACCCGCACCGACCAGGGAGGGCTCAGGACGGAACGCAGGATGAAGGCGCTGCGGGCTCTCGGACCGACCAGGAGACCTGACAGTGCGTCCATGGGTGCCAGATTAGACGTTCAAGCACGCAATTGAGTGGATTGATTATTCACTGTCTGATCCTGGTGGCGTGTACTGGCTGCATGGCGCAAACACAACACGGAAGGACGCTGGTTCTCGCGGGGACGGGTAAGACCGGACGTCGCGTGGTGGCCAGGCTGGTGTCGCGGGATCTGCCGGTGAGGATCGGCTCCCGCAGCGGTACACCGCCTTTCGACTGGCATGACCCGACCACCTGGGAGCGCGCCCTGTACGGTGTGCGGTCGGTGTACGTGGCCTACCACCCGGACGCCGGCTTCCCCGGGGCCGCGCAGGCCGTCGGTGCGTTCTCCGACCTCGCGGTGCGTTGCGGCGTGCGGCGGCTGGTACTGCTGGCGGACCGCGGTGCACCTGAAGCGGAGCGCTGCGAGCAGGAGGTGCGCTCCTGCGGCGCGGAATGGACCGTCGTGCGCACCGGCTTCATCTCCCAGAACTTCAGCGAGGACGTCTTGACCGACGCGATCAGGGCAGGGGTGGTGGCCCTGCCGGCAGGCGACGTGGCCGAGCCGTTCACGGACGCCCGAGACATCGCCGACGTCGCGGCAGCGGCACTGGTCGAAGATGGCCACACCGGCGAGACCTACGAAGTGACAGGACCACGACTTCTGACATTCACCGACGCGGTCGCCGAGATCGCACGGCGGACGGGGCGCACGATCCGTTACGTGCCCGTCAGTAAGCAGCAGTTCGCCACCACCTTGACCGAACACGGAACACCGGAACGTTTCGCCCAACCGCTGGCAGATCTCATGGCCGAGGTCTTCGACGGCCGCAGGGCCCACCTCGCCGACGGCGTCCACCGCGCCCTCGGACGGGGGCCCAGGGACTTCACCGACTACGTCCACGACGCCGCCCGCACCGGGGTCTGGACGGATCGCGGGGATTGAGCGGCAACCAGGCGTCGCCGTCCGACGCTGCGAACGGCAGGCCGCACCAGGTCTATCCCCATCGGGAAGATCGTGGGCGTGGAAATGGTTGCCTCTGTTCGTGGAGGAGAGCGAGGTCGTGGTGATCGGCGCCGGGCAGGCGGGGCTGTCCAGCGCGTACTTTCTGCGCCGGCTCGGTTTCGAGCCGGTCGTGCTGGACGCGGCGGAAGGGCCTGGGGGCGCGTGGCGGCACCGCTCGCCCACGCTGACCATGGACAAGGTGCACGGCATCTTCGACCTGCCCGGCCTGCGGCGCCCCCCGGACCACGCGGGCCGGCGGCCGGCCGCCGAAATCGTGCCCGGCTACTACGCGGACTACGAGCGCGAGCAGGGGCTGGAGGTGCTGCGGTCGGTCAGGGTCGCCTCCGTACGCCGCGGTCACGGTGACCGGCTCGTGGTCTCGGGCGACGCGGGGGAGTGGGCGGCCAGGGCCGTGGTCAACGCGACCGGCACGTGGACGCGGCCTTACTGGCCGTACTATCCGGGAGCCGCCGCCTTCCGCGGCCGGGCGCTCCACTACGTGAGCTACCGCGGGCCCGGGGAGTTCGCCGGCCGGCACGTCGCCGTCGTGGGCGGCGGCGCCTCGGCGATGCACGTGCTGTCGGAGACGGCCGGGGTCGCCGCCACGACGGCGTGGTTCACCCGCCGCCCGCCCCTCTTCAGGGACGACTTCGACGAGGACGCCAGGCGGGAGGTCGTGGCCATGGTCGAGGAACGCGTACGCGCCGGCCTGCCGCCGCAGAGCGTCGTCGGCGTCACCGGCCTGCCCTACACCCCGGTCGTGCGTGAGGCGCTCGCCAAGGGGGCGCTCGACCGGCTGCCGATGTTCGACCGCATCACCGAGCACGGTGTCGCCTGGGACGACGGGCGTACCCTCGAGGCCGACACCATCATCTGGGCCACCGGCTTCCGCTCGGCCCTCGACCACCTCGCGTCCCTGCGGCTCAGGGAGCAGGGCGGGGGCATCATGGTGGACGGGACGCAGGTGGTCAAGGAACCCGCGCTCCAACTCGTCGGCTACGGCCCGTCCGCCAGCACGATCGGCGCCAACCGCGCCGGCCGCACGGCCGCCCGCAACGTCCGCCAGCACCTCGCCGGCACCCGGGCCCGCCCCGCCGCCTGATGGGCGCTACCGGGTTCGTCGTCCGGGCAGACTCGGTGTCCGGTGGCCGGTGGCCGCCGGTGGGTGAACACTCGCGCCGCTCGTTCCCGCCCGGTCCGTGCGTTCCGGCGTCGTACGCGCGTCCTCGCCTGGCCCGCGCGGCTCCACGCCGGCGTCCGGACGCCCGTCCGGACGCCTACGGCGCGTTACCGTTCGGCGATGCCGAAGGCCGTCCAGCCTCGGGCAGGGAAGCCCGCCGCCTGCGCGACGGCCGCCGACGCGTCGTTGCCGAAGGCGTGCAGGTACGTCGGCACCGCCCCTTCGTCCAGCACCCGCCGGGCCGCCTGCGCCACGAGCCGTCTGGCCAGCCCGCGTCCGCGCGCCGCCGGGGCCGTCACCACCGACAGCTCGTGCCCGTACGCGTCGTGCCGTTTGATCCCCACCCCCGCCAGGTGCTCGCCCGTGCCGGGGTCGGTGGCCACCAGGACCTCCCCGTCGAAGGGGTGCAACCATGCGGGCACGCCCGGGGCGGTTGCGGGCAGCCACCGCCCGGCGTCCTCCAGCGACGACGGGCGGGTGCTCCACCGGAAGACGGCTTCGAACCAGCCGCGTTCGGCGTACCCGACGATTTTGGGCACCTCCGCCATCGTGCGTGCGGCGGCCACGTGCTCCACATGCTCGGGCGGCACCGACAGGACTCCGCGCTCCGGGGTGCGTACGCCGAGCGCCGGGTAGATCTGGCCGTCCCAGCCGGGCAGGGTGCGCCGGGCCGAGCCGGTGACCTGGAGTTCTTCCGTGGGCGGCCAGACGCCGAGCCACTCGCGCAGATGATCGTCGATCGCCACAAAACTACTATATGGAGGAAGAAACATATCGATTGCAGCAGGGGGCCGGTCGCTAGGGCGAAGAGGGTCGACACACGGTGTTACGGGGGGTTAGCGTCCTGACATAAGGATCTTTTTCGGGTCAGGAGGTCCCCTATGGAAGTTCCCGGCTACACCGAGATCCGGGAACTCGGACACGGCGGGACCGGGCGGGTCATGCTCGCCGTCCGCGACTCCGACGGGCTGGCCGTCGCGATCAAGCACCTGTCCGGCCCGCTGCGCGAGGACGCCGAGTTCGCCGGCAGGTTCAGGGCAGAGGCGCAGGTCATCCAGGAGATCGACAGCCCGCACACCGCCCGCGTGCTGGACTACGTCGAGGCCGGCGACGACGCCGTCATCGTGATGGAACTGGTCGACGGCATCACGCTCCGGCGGCTGCTGGAGCACGAGGGCGCGACCGGAGCGGAGTCGGCGCTCGTGGTGCTGAAGGGAGCGCTGCTCGGCCTGGCCGCGGCTCACGAGCGCGGCGTGGTGCACCGGGACTTCAAACCCGAGAACGTCATGATTACCGAGGAGGGCGAGAGCAAGCTCGTCGACTTCGGCGTGGCCGCGTACGTCGGCGAGACCGCCGACCTCGTCGGCACCCCTTCCTACATGGCGCCCGAGCAGTGGCAGGAGGCCCCGGCAGGCCCGGCGACCGACGTGTACGCCGCGACGCTGGTGTTCTTCGAGTGCCTGACCGGCCACCGCCCTTTCCTGGGCGACACCGTGGCCGCGCTGGCCTACCAGCACCAGCACGTCCCGCCGCCGGTCGAGGAGGTCGACGAGCCGCTGCGGCCCATCGTCGAGCACGGCCTGGCCAAGGACCCCGGGGCCAGGCCGGAGTCGGCGCGGGCGTTCCTGGCCGAACTGGAGGGCGTCGCGCTGGCCTCGTACGGGGAGGACTGGGAGCGGCGGGGACGGGCCGGCCTCGGCCTGCTGACCGTGCCGCTCACCGCGCTGCTGCCCAGGCCCCAGCCGGTGGCCGACGGAGGCTCCACGAGCCTGTTCCACACCACGATGGCGCCCGCGACGAAGTTCGCGGTGACGGGCGGCCTGGTGCTGGTGACGGCGGCCGCGGTGGTGTCGGCGTTCGTGGTCTTGAGCGACCCGCCCGACACGAGGAGCGGCACCGCCCTCCCGCCGCCCGCGACGGCGTCCGCGGCCACGACACCGACGGCGGCATCCCCGACGTCCGCCGCGCCCACCTTCACCGTGCCGACGAACCGGCCGACCGAGCCCACGCAGCCGCCCGCCTCCGACGGGCCGGGAGGCGAGCAGTCGCCGGGGGCCGGGACACCGACGCGCGGCGAACCGGGCACCGACCGGCCCACCAATGAGCAGCCCACCGGCGAGCAGCCCACCGATGCGGGGCCCAGGCCGGACGCCGCGGGCCGGTCGCAGGCCGTGTTGTTCGCCGCCGGGCTCGTGACGACGGGCACGCTTCCGGTCACACTTGCGGTGAAGCGCCGCAAGGCGAGGCGCCACAGAGGGAAGCGCTAGACCCGCGGGGGGCAACGGCGATGGACAACCCTGCGAACGCCCCGGGCAACGGAATCGCCGGCTTCCGGCTCACCCAGCACACCTGGATGACCGAGCTCGGCAACTGGATCGACGCCATCTCCCCCGACGGCCGCAGGGCCGGGGCGCTGCTGTTCGATCCCAAGATCATCATGCTGCCAGGCGTCCGCGACCGCGTGGTCCAGTCGGTGATGACGGACCGGCGGCTCGTGCTCGCCGGCCTGACAGGGCTGATCCCGGTGGCCGACGTCGTGGCCACCGGCGACCAGGTGTGGCTGCTCACCGCGCAGGCGGTCAGCCCCACCGTGGCCGACCTGCTCGCCGCGGGGCCGGTCACCGCCGACGGCGCGGCGGCCGTACTCGTGGAGACCGCGCAGACGCTGCTCGCGCTGCACGCGTCCGGGGTGACGCACGGCTCCGTGCATCCGCGCACGGTGGTGATCACGGCGGAGGGCGCCGCGCTGCTGTCGGAGCGCGGCCTGTCCGACACCGTCCGCGGCCAGGTCTCACCGCCCGAGCGGGACACGACCGGCTGGGCGTCCCTGGCGCGCGCGCTGGCCGGCTCCTGCGAGCAGAGCACGCCGCAGGCGGCCGGGTTGTTCACCCGCGCCGCCGCCTCGGCCACCGCCCTCGGCCTCTCCGCCGCCAGGGACACCCTGCTCAACGAGCGCACGGCGCTGCCGGGCGGCACGATCAGCAGGGACGCGCTGGCCAGGGCGGCCCGGGACAGGTCGGCGTTCGCCCAGCCGCCCGCGTACGCGCAGGCGCCGGTCGTGCCGCACGACGAGGGCGACATCGTCACGCTGCTGCACGTTCCGGGCCGTACCCCTGGGCCTGTGCAGTTCGGGCCCGGAGTCGGTACGGAGCCGCAGCGCCCGCAGACCACGGCTCAGCGGATCTGGCGGGACGGGCGCGGCGAACCCGCCGCGCGGGCGGGCAAGGCCTCGCGGGCACGGCGGCGGCGTACGATCCTGTCCACCGCGGTGTTCGCGGCCGTCATGGCGGGGGCGATCCTGGCCTGGTACAAACTGGGCGAGGGCCCCGACCTGGCGGTCGTGTCGATCGGCGTCACGGCGCCGAAGAAGACCCAGGGCTGCGACAGCTCCGTCCTGATCACCGGCAGGGTGGTCACCAACGGGGCGCCCGGGGAGATCGCCTACGAATGGCGTAAGAGCCTGGACGATGAGGTCGTCAAGGGGACGCTGCTCACCGAGGCCGATCGCACGTCGTACACACTGCCGCTGCGCTGGAATCTGCAGGGCAGGAGCACCGTCAAGGCCACGGCGACGCTGCGCGTGCTCACGCCGGGCCCGGTGCGTACGGACAAGGCGAGCTTCACCTACCGGTGCTGAGCGCGGCGCCTGCTCCGGGCGGATCCCTCCCGCGTCGGGGGTCCGGCTTCCCGCGAGAGAGGACTAATCTGACGAACATGACCACGCAGACCCCCGCGGGCTGGTACCCCGACCCTTATGGAGAGCCCCGGCTCCGCTGGTGGGACGGCAGCCAGTGGACCGACGCCACCCACGCGCAGGATCCACCTGCCGGCGCCTCCCAGCAGCCGGTGACCGGGCCGCAGCCGAACCGTCCCGGTTTCGAGCCGCACGGTCCCGGGCCTCAGTCACCCTCGGGACCGCAGCCGTCCTCCGGGCCGCAGCCGTACGCGTCAGGACCGCAGTCACACGATCCGGGGCCGCCGCCTCCCGATCCCGGGCCGCACTCGCCTTCGGGACCGCAGCCGGGCCCTGACGGGCCGGTGACACCGGCCAACCCCACGCTGCGGTTCGGGCAGCCGACGTACGGCCAGTCGGCCTACGGCCAGCCCGCGCCGTCGGCGCACCAGTGGGACGGTGTCCCGCTGCCGGGGCCGGGCTACGGCCCGCCCCCCAAGCAGGGCAACCCGATGCCGTGGGTGTTCGGCGGGCTGGCGGCGCTCGTGGTGGTCGCGCTGATCGTCGTCGCCGGGGTCTTCTTCGTCAACAACAACGACACCGAGCCTCTCGCGGGCCCGTCGCCGACGGACACGTTCCAGCCGGAGCCGCCCAGCAATGAGCCCCCCTCCATCCAGCCGCCGCCCAGCCAGGGCGCCGCCGAGCTGCCGCAGCCGGTGAGCGGCCGTGTCACCGACCCGCAGGCCGGGGTCTCCTTCGAGGTGCCCGACGACTGGACGGTGCCCGAGGCGAACACCGTCAACGGTCCCGACCCCACCCAGCAGAAGTGGTCGAGCGGGGTGCAGAAGACCTCGCACGAGAACTATGACGGCGAGGGCGACTGGATCGGCAACGTGTTCGCGGGCGCGCTGAACCCGATCTACCCCTACGCCGGCACCTCCGGTCTGGGCGACACGGCCAAGGCCGTCTTCATGACCTTCGGCAGGTACTACCAGCTCCCGCACGAGAGCAAGATCGTCGAGGACAAGGCGACGAAGATCGGCGACCGCGACGCGTGGATCCTGCGGTTCGAGCTCGACTTCAGCAAGGTGTCGGAGGACAAGGACTACAAGTGGAAGAAGGAGAACGGCGCTATCGTGCTCATGGATCGCGGCCAGGGCCTGCGGCCGGCCATCGTCTACGTCTCCGTTCCCGACAATCTGGGCACCGATGTGGTGAGTGAGGTCGTCGGCTCGCTCAAGCCCGCATGACCTGTGGCACTAGTCTGGTGGGGTGACAAGCGGGCGGATCGCTCCGAGCCGCTGTGCGAGGAGATCGAATGAGTGACGTGCTGGTCTGGATCGACTGCGAGATGACCGGGCTCGACCTCGGGCGCGACGCGCTCGTCGAGGTGGCCTGTGTCATCACCGACAGCGAGCTCCGGCAGCTTGACGAAGGTGTCGACGTGGTCATCAAGCCGCCGCCCGAGTCACTGGAGCAGATGTCGCAGGTCGTGCGCGAGATGCACACCGCCTCGGGGCTGCTGCCCGAGCTGCCGGGCGGCGTGACGCTGGCGGAGGCCGAGTCGCTGGTGCTCGACTACATCCGCCGCCACGTGCCCGAGCCGAAGAAGGCGCCGCTGTGCGGCAACTCGATCGGCACCGACCGCACGTTCATCGCGCGCGACATGCCCGGGGTCGACGCCTTTCTGCACTACCGGATGATCGACGTTTCGTCGATCAAGGAACTGGTCCGCCGCTGGTATCCACGGGTCTACTTCGCCGCCCCCGAGAAGCAGGGCGGACACCGTGCTCTGGCGGACATCACGGAGAGCATCAGGGAACTCCGCTACTACCGCGCCGCGATCTTCGTGGCCCAGCCTGGGCCCGATTCGGCTACGGCCAGATCGCTCGCCGAGCGTGTCGGCAACTAAACGAGTGGCGTAAAGACTCCCGAACGACGCTACACTTTTCCTGTGCCACCACACGGCGGTGGCCATGGTGGGTGTAGCTCAGTTGGCAGAGCGCCAGGTTGTGGTCCTGGATGTCGAGGGTTCAAGTCCCTTCACTCACCCTCGCCCAACGGCCGGTCCTCAGGGACCGGCCGTTGGCGTTTTCTCCCAACAACGCCCCCAAATCCTGACAATGCGAGTTATGCTCGCTGTCTACCGCTAACGCCGGAAGCACGGGGGCCATCGGCGATCTGACCGTCTCGCGCCCCCGGAGGCCGGATGAGAGTCGACGACGCAGCGTTCGATAGCGTGTTCATGTCCCTGAGCAAACGCGAAGCCGAGGTCATGGACCTGATCGCCACTGGCCAGTCCAACGGCCAGATCGCGCAGCGCCTGTTCCTCAGCGAGAAAACGGTGAAGAACCACGTCAACCGCATCTACGCCAAGCTCGGCGTCAGCTCACGGGTCACCGCCATCGGATTGTGGCAGTCACGCCAGAAATAGCCGCCCGCCCGGGAACGCCCGCCGGAACGGGTTCACCGGTGGGCGTTCCCCCATGCGCCCTGAACGGGCCGGACCGTGGCGGGGACCACCCGGCGTGACCTGCACGGAGCACCCTCATTCTCCCGTGGTGGTTTAAAAGCCACTGTCGGTGCCATAGGCATGCATGACGCCGTTCGCGGGGGAAAGGGACCTGACATGGCCAGAAGACCACGAGTCATCGTCGTAGGAGCCGGCTTCGCCGGGCTGAACGCGACCCGGGAACTGGCCAAGGGCGGCGCCCTGGTGACGCTCGTCGACCGCAACCCCTACTCGACCTTCCAGCCGCTGCTCTACCAGGTTGCCACGGCGGGAATGGGCACGGCCGACGTCTCCTACCCGATCAGGACCTTCGCGGCCAGGTGGCCGAACGTGCGGGCCCGCCGGGCGGCGGTGAGCAAGGTGCTGCCCGCGGAGCGGCGGGTGGAGTTCGAGGACGGCAGCGGCCTCGACTACGACTACCTCGTCCTGGCCACGGGCGTCACCACCAACTGGCTCAACGTGCCGGGCGCGCCGGAGAACGCGCTGCCGATCTACTCGCTCGGCGACGCGGCGGTGCTGCGCCGGCGACTCCAGCACTACCTGGAGGACACCGCGGCGGGCCGGCGCGACAGCACGCACGTCGTGGTGGTGGGCGCGGGCGCGACCGGCGTCGAGATGGCAGGCACGCTGGCCGAGCTGCGCCGGCACACGACGCCGCTGACGCACCCGGAGGTCCGCCCCGACCAGACCAGCGTGACGCTCGTCGAGCGGTTCGACTTCGTGTTGTCGCCGTACAAGCCGCGGCTGCGGGACGCGGCGGCCGAGGCGCTGCGCAGACGCGGGGTACGCCTGCGGCTGGGGGCGACCGTGGCCTCCGTCGAACCGGACGCGGTGATCCTGGAGGACGGCACCCGGCTGCCGAGCGACGTGACCGTGTGGGCGCTCGGCGTGGCCGCGCCCAAGCAGGTGTCCGACTGGGGCCTGCCGCAGGGCAAGGGCGGCCGGGTGACGCTGACGGAGGCGCTGAACGTACGCGACCATCCCGAGATCTTCGTGGCCGGTGACCTTTCCGGACAGCCGGACCCGCTGCCCCAGCTCGCCCAGCCCGCGATCCAGATGGGCAAGCACGTGGGCCGGCAGGTCCTGGCCGCCGCGCGGGGCAAGCCGCTGCAGCGCTTCTCCTACCGCGACCCGGGCATCATGGCCACCGTCGGCAAGGCCGAGGCGGTGTTGCAGCTCGCCAACGGGATGACCATGCGCGGGTTGCCCGCCTGGCTGGTGTGGATCTTCGTGCACGTGGCGTACCTGCTGGGCGGGCGCAACCGGGTCAACGTGCTGATCAACTTCTTCTGGCGCTACTTCGGGCCGCGCCGCACCGCCACCAGCGTCACGCAGTGACGCCCCTCAGAGCGCCTCGGCCACGGCCGCCATGCCGTGGTCGATGTCGCTGTCCAGGATGTTCAGCGCCGGCCGCAGGCGTACGGACCGAGGGCCGCACGGCAGCACCAGCACCCCCTGGTCCTCCCTGAGCCTGCCCACCAGAGCGTCGCGGGCGGCCCTGTCGGGCAGGTCGAACGCGCACATGAGGCCCCGGCCGCGTACGTTCGCCATCGACTCGGGGTGCTCGGCCTCCAGCTTGGTGAGGCGTTCGAGCAGCACGGTGCCGAGGGTCGCGGCGCGCTGGATCAGGCCCTCGCGCTCGATGATCTCGAGGATGCCCCGGCTGCGCACCATGTCCACCAGGCCGCCGCCCCACGTGGAGTTGATGCGGCCGCTCACCTGGAACACGTTGTCCGGCACCAGGTCCACTCTGCGACCGGCCATGATCCCGCCGACCTGCACCTTCTTGGCGAACGCCACCACGTCGGGTTCCAGCCCGAGCTGCTGGTAGGCCCACGGCGTCCCGGTCGTCCCGCCGCCGGTCTGCACCTCGTCGAGGACGAACAGGGCGTCGTACTCGTGGCACAGGCGCTGCATGGCCTGGAGGAACTCCGGCCGCATGTGGTTGTCGCCGCCTTCGCCCTGGATGGGTTCGGCGATGAAGCAGGCGATGTCGTGGGGATGGCGTTCGAACGCCTCCCTGGCCTGCGCGAGGGCGCGCTGCTCGGCCGCCTCGACGTCGCCGAAGTGGATCGCGGGCACGTCGATGCGCGGCCAGTCGAACATGGGGAACCGGTCGGTCTTGCCCGGCTCGGTGTTGGTGAGGCTGAGGGTGTAGCCGCTGCGACCGTGGAAGGCCTTCGTCAGGTGCAGGACCTTGGTGCCGAGATCGCGCGAGCGGCCCGCGGCCTCGTTGCGGCGGCTCTTCCAGTCGAAGGCGGTCTTGAGCGCGTTCTCGACGGCGAGGGCGCCGCCCTCGACGAAGAACAGGTGCGGGAGCGCGGGGTCGCCGAGCACACGGGTGAAGGTGTCGACGAAGTCGGCGAGATGCTCGGTGTAGGTGTCGGGGTTGGCCGGCTTGTTGCGGGCGACCTGGCCGAGGAGCTGGGTGAAGTCGGCGTCGAAGGGCGGGTTCACACCGAGGGGGGCGGAGGCGAAGAAGGTGTAGAAGTCGAGGTAGCGGCGGCCGTCGCGGGCGTCGACGAGCCAGGAGCCACGGCTGAGCTCCAGGTCGAGCACCAGGCGGTAGCCGTCGACGAGCAGGTGGTGGGCAAGGCGGGTGTGCACGTCCATGGCGCCTCCACATAGGGTCGTACGTTCCTTTCGAGGAACGCCTTCTCATATGTAAAATTTACGGCACAGTAGGGCTAGAAGTGAAGTTCTTCACGCGAAGCGCCAGGGCGATCTCGGCGATGCCGTACAGGATGGCGAAGGCGCCGACGAGCCAGACCAGGCTGAGCAGGCCCGCTCCCGGCCAGATGAACAGCAGGACACCGAAGATCACCGACAGGATGCCGCCGACGATGAGCATCAACTCGTTGTCGATGTCCTTGCGCAGGTGAACGCCGGCGACGATCTCGGCGACGCCGGAGAAGATGGCCCAGAAGGCCACGACGTAGAGCAGAGCGAAAGAGGTGATCCCGGGCCAGGCGAAGGCGAGGACTCCGGCGATGATCCCGATGATGCCGGAGACGATGAGCCAGGCTCGCGACCTGGCTCCGTGGCGGAAGCCGGACAACAGTGCGAACACCCCGTTCACCAGGGCGTACGCGGCGAAAAAAATCACCAGCACGAGCAGCGTGATGCCCGGCCAGATGAGCGCCAGGAAGCCGAAGACGATGGCGGCGAGGCCGCGTACCAGCAGCATCCACCATGAACTCGCGATATCCCCCATGCTGGTCTGTTTTCCGTGATGCGCCCGGAAACAGACCAGCACCGGGTCAAATATCAGTGACCTGGGGCCGCTTCACCCGTGCGAGTAGACCACGATCGAGACCGCGATGTACTGCACCAGGTAGGCCGCGATGGTGCAGGCGTGGAAGACCTCGTGGAAGCCGAACCAGCGGGGCGCGGGATCGGGCCGGCGCAGGCCGTAGACGATCGCTCCCGCCGAGTAGAACACGCCGCCGACGGCCACCAGCACGACGGCGGCGACGCCCGCGCCCTGCAGCAGTTGCGGCATCACGAAGACGGCGGTCCAGCCCAGCGCCAGGTAGAGGACCGTGTAGAGCCAGCGCGGGGCGTTCATCCAGAACACCCGGAACAACACGCCGGCCAGCGCGCCGCCCCAGATGACGGAGAGCACCGCGATCCTGGCCGCTCCGTCCAGCGCCAGCAGGGCGAAGGGCGTGTAGGTGCCGGCGATGATCAGGTAGATGTTGGCATGGTCGAACCTGCGCAGGAACTCCGCCAGGCGGGGGCCCAGCGTGCTGCGGTGATAGGTGGCCGAGATGCCGAACAACAGGGCCGAGGTGATCGCGTAGATCGCGGAGGCCAGGCGGGCCTGCAGGGTCGGGCCGAGCGCCACGAGCACGAACCCCGCGACCAGCGTGACGGGCAATGCTCCGGTGTGCAACCAGCCCCGCAGCCGTGGCCTGACGGTGAGGGTCGTCATGCAACCTACGGTACCGTAGGTTAGGGTTCGGCCCCATGTGACGGACCTCTCATCGCGGGCTCACCGGGCTCACACCCCGCGCAGAAAGCGGGCCGCGACGGGCACGGCCGCCCGGCGCCCCGATCCCCCGTGCCGGACGAACACGCAGAAGGCGAGGTCGTCGCGGTAGCCGATGAACCATCCGTGCGAGCCCTCGCCGTCCCGTGCCTCGGCCGTGCCCGTCTTGCCCGCGACCCCCTCGGGCAGCCCGGCGTCGCCGGCCGTGCCGTGGTCGACCACGGCGGCCATCATGTCGCGCAGCGCGCTCACGACCGCCTGGTCCATGGGCACGTCCTCGTGCGGCGGGCCGTCGATGCGGCGTACCTGCTCCTTCGTCAGCAACCTGGGCGAGCGCCAGACGCCACTCTGCACGGCGGCGGCCACCGCGGCCATGCACAGCGGAGTGGCGACCACCTCACCCTGGCCGATCGCGTCCGCGCCCAACATGTCGAGGTCGTCGGTGCCGGGTACGGTGCCGCAGGTCCCGCCGACGCCGGTCGCGATGCTCCTGCCGAACCCCCACGCGTCGGCGGTCTCGCGCAGCGTGTCGGCGTCGATCCTCGTGGTGGCCTGCTCCACGAAGGTCGTGTTGCAGGAGTGGGCGAACGCGTCTGTGAAGCTGACGACGCCGCGGTCCACCTGGCCGTCGTTGCGGAAGGCCCGGTGGAACGGGATGGTGTACGTGCCGGGGCACTCGACCTGCGCCGACGGGTCGAGCCCCGACGCGAGCAGCGCGGCGGCGGTGATGGTCTTGAAGACCGAGCCCGGCGGGAAGACGTCGCGTACGGCACTGTGATTCTCACCGAGGCGGTCGGCCAGCGCCAGGATCTCGCCGGTGCTCGGCCGGATGACGATCATCGCCGAGCCGTCCACCCCGTCCAGAGCCCGCGCGGCCGCCGCCTGGACCGCGCGCGACAGGGTGGTGCGCACGACGTTCGCCTCGGGTGCGCGGGTCAGCACCCGCGTGGCGAGCCGGCCCGGGACCTTCGACACCAGCTCCCAGCCGTGGCCGGCGGTCTCGAACTCGGTCGTGAGGGGATCGAGGTACGCCTCCGCGTAGCTGTCGTTGGGGATCCTGTGGCCCTCCCTGGTGGCCGGCTCGGTCGCCGGCGCCTCGATCTCGCGCAGCTCCAGCGTGCCTCCGTCCTTGAGCAGCGGGTGCAGTGTCTCGGGGGACCACAACACCTTCCAGGTCCGCCCGCGTACGCCGAGCCGTAACACGCCGGCCCACGGCCACGCCCCGAGCTCGGCGAGCTGCCGCACCCCCGAGAAGGGCACGTCGGCGCTCTCGTCTCCCGTGTTCGCCACCTGGCCCGGGCTGAGCCGGACGGACTCGACGTGCAGTTGCTCCGTCAGCGCGCGGTGCCGCTGCGAGAAGTCGGAGGGCGGCCGGTGCACCAGGCGGGCCATGCCGGAGATGTCGCCCTCGCGCCACGCCGCGAAATACGACGCGGCGGTCTCGGAGGCGCTCCCCCGCACGCGGTTCGACGCCACCACGGCGAACGCGCCCGCACCCAGTATCGCGACGAAAGCGATAAAGAGCACCATCATTCTTCGACGTCGCATACGGTTCTCCCAGGAGGGATCAGCGTGGCACGTGGACAGCGGGAACCGATGCCCGGCCTTTATCCGGTGACGTTCGGCGAGATCGAACTCCTCCGGGATCTGGACAGGCAGGACGGCTGGGTGCTGTCCAAGGATGGCGTACCTCAGTCGTACGTCGATCTACAAGACCCGACATTTCTGGAATTCGAGTATGTCCGGCTCATGGCCGACGTGATCGACCTTGTGGAGGAAGGCCCGCTGAGCTGCCTGCACGTGGGTGGCGGCGCCTGCACGATCCCCCGTTACGTCGCCGCCACCCGCCCCGGCTCCCGCCACATCGTGATCGAACCCGACGGCCTGCTGGTCAATCTCGTACGCGAGCAACTGAACCTCCGCTCCGTCCCCAGGCTGAAGGTCATCGTGGACGGAGGCCGCGAGGGCACCGCCAAGATCTGGGACGCCTCGGCCGACCTGGTGGTACTCGACGCCTTCTCCGGGGCGACGATGCCCGTCGAACTGGCCACGGCCGAGTACATGGGCGACCTCGCGCGTGTCCTGCGCCCGTCGGGCACCCTGCTGATCAACCTGGCCGACGGCAAGGGGCTGGCGTTCGCCCGGCGCCTGCTCGCGACCGTGACGGGCACCTTCGGCCACGTGGCCCTGATGGCCGAGCCGGGAGTCATGCGCGGCCGCCGCTTCGGCAACCTCATCGTGGCCGCCTCCCGCACCGGCCTCTCCCTCGACCTGCTGAGCCGCAGGGCGGCGGGGGGCCTGACCCAGGCGCGCTGCGTGCACGGCGAGGCCCTGAGCAACTTCATCGCCGGAGCCGCCCCCATCAACGACGGCGACCCCGTCCTGGCGCCCGTCCCC
>NZ_JAAAHR010000125.1:0-29112 GCF_009908215.1 Nonomuraea sp. K271
CCCCTCCCCCGCCCGTGGTGCGGCGGGCGGTCTCCGGCGGGTCGGTGGACGGCGACGCCGTTAACAACACGGTCGTCCTGGCCCGGGTGTACGCGGGCGGCCAGGTCGGGACCGTCGAGTCGACGGCGGTCAACGCCATGGCACCGACCCACCTGCGGGTGCCGGCCGGGACGACGGTCACGTTCGTCAACCCGGCGGACAACGTCCACGTACACGGGGCCACGCAGTTCTTCGAGGGCCTGTTCGACGTGCGGCTGAAGCCGGGCGAGTCGTTCCAGTACACCTTCACCGAGCCGGGCGAGTACTTCTTCAACGACTCCTACAGCCCGCGCCCGACCGGCAAGATCGAGGTCATCGGCTGATCACGGCGACGTCGGGTGTCAGCAGCGGGAATCGTTCGAGCACCAGCGGGTCATGGCCGGCGACCACGAGTTCGGGGCCGTCGGCCAGCTCCCTGATGCGGTCGAAGGCGCCGTACATCCCCGTCATGCTGTGCAGGATGGGGAAAGGCCGGTCGCTCTCGATGTTCTCGTAGAAGTGGCCGGCGTCGGAGGCCAGCACCACGCGGCCCCGTGCCGTCTCGACACGGACCACCTGCATGCCCGCCGTGTGCCCGCCGACCAGGTGCACGCTCAGGCCGGGCACCACGAAGACGTCGCCGTCGATCAGGGACACCCGGCCGTCCTTGGCGGCCGTGCGCAGGTAGGCGAGGTCGTGGTCGTTGAGGAGCCAGCGCTCGCGCGAGATGCGCTCGGCCCAGGGGCCGGTCCAATAGTCGAGCTCGGCCTGCTGCACGACATAGCGGGCGCAGGGGAACTGGTGGGCCGTGCCGGTGTGGTCGTAGTGGAGGTGGGTGAGCACCACGTGGTCGACCGACTCCGGGGCAACGCCCAGCTCTGCCAGGGCCTCGACGGGCGAGCGGCGGTAGTCGAGGCCCTCGACGCGCGCCGCCCGCTCCGGCGCGAGGCCGGTGTCGACGACGACCGTGTGCTCGTCCGAGACCGCCAGCCAGACATAGTAGGCGGTCGGGTGCGAGCGGTCCGAGCCGGGCTCGTACCCGTGGAAGTGCTCGCCGCGGCGGGCGTCGCGCTGGGCATAGCGCACCGCGTGGACGCGGAAGACACTCACACCGTCACCCGCTCGGCAGACTTGAGCCCGAGTTGGGCGGTCGGCACGTGGTAGGTTTCCCGCCCTGTCGCGACCGCGGCCACGTTGATCAGGCACACCACCGCGGTGATGATCGAGACGCCGAGCCAGCTGTCCGGTCCCGTGCCCGACACGGCGGTGGCCACCGTGGGCGCGAACCCGGCGATCGCGAAGCCGATCTGGGTGCCGACCGCCATGCCGGACAGCCGGACCCGGGTGGTGAACATCTCCCCGTAGAACGCCGGCCACACCCCGCTGGTGGCGCTGTGCACGATGCCGAACATCACGATGCCGACCACGAAAATCAGGAAATAGTTGCCGACGGAGATCGACCACAGATAGGCGAACATCAGCACCGCGCAGCCCAGCGAGCCGCCGATGAAGATCGGCTTGCGCCCCACGCGGTCCGACAGCCGGCCCCACAGCGGGATCGAGATCACCGCGGCGACGTTGGCCAGCACTCCCACCCACAACATCGGCGTGCGCTCCAGGCCCATCGTGTTGACCGCGTACGACAGGGCGTGCACGGTGAAGATGGTGCTCACCGAGGCGATGACCGCGGCGACGACAACGCGCAGCACGTCCCGCCACTGATCCCGGAAGAGCACCGCCAACGGCATCGTGGCCACGGTGTCGGTGGCGACCTCCCGCTCGAACGCGGGCGTCTCCTCCAGCGTGCGCCGGATGACCAGCCCGACCGCGGCCACCACCACGCTCAGCCAGAACGGCACCCGCCAGCCCCAGCTCAGCAACTGCTCCTCGGGCAGCGCGGCGATCGGCAGGAAGATCGCCGTGGCGATGATCTGGCCGGCCTGGGTGCCATTGAGCGTGAAGCTGGTGTAGTAGGCGCGCCGGTTCTCTGGCGCGTGCTCAAGCGTCATCGAGTTGGCGCCGGCCTGCTCCCCTGAGACCGAGAGGCCCTGCAGGAGGCGCAGCAGCACGAGCAATATCGGCGCCGGCAGGCCGACCTGATCGTAGGTGGGCAGGCAGCCGACCAGGAACGTCGAGCCGCCCATCATCACCAGCGTGGCCACGAGGACCCGCTTGCGGCCGAACTTGTCGCCGATGTGGCCGAGGACGAAGGCGCCCACGGGCCTGGCCAGGTAGCCGACACCGAAGGTGGCCACCGCGAGCAGTGTTCCCGTGGCGGGCGACGTGGAGGGGAAGAAGAGTTTGTTGAAGACCAGGGCGGCCGCAGTGCCGTAGATGAAGAAGTCGTAGTACTCCAGAGCACTACCGATCCAAGCAGCTAGAGCCGCTTTGCGAGGTTTGCCCTGCATGGTCACACTATGCTCCTCACAGTGACATCTGGGGGAATGCCACTCAAGGAAACTAACTCCCTGGTTCGTACGTTACAAGAGCTGTCGCGGCCGGCATGAGCACTCGAATCAGGCGCCCGCGCCTCGCAGATAGGCCACGACCGCGTCGCCCACCATCGCGCGCAACCGGGCGCGGTGCTCGTGCGCGGTCATGTCACGCCCGAACAGCGCGCCGAAGGTGTGCTGGTTGGCCACGCGGAAGAAGCAGAACGAGCTGATCAGCATGTGCACGTCGATGGCGTCGGCCTCGGTGACGAAGTCGCCGCTGGCCGTGCCCGCGTCGAGGATCGCCTCGATGAGGTCGAGCACGGGCGTGCCCAGGTTGGCCAGCGCCTTCGACTTGCGGATGTGCTCGGCCCGGTGGATGTTCTCGATCGCGACCAGCTGGATGAAGTCGCGGTGCAGGTCGTGGTGGTCGAAGGTGAGCTCGGCCAGCGTGCGGATGGCCGCCACCGGGGCGAGGTGCTCCACCTCGATCGCCCGCTCCATCTCGCGGACCTCGGCATATGCCTTCTCCAGAACGGCGATGTAGAGCCGCTCCTTGCTGCCGAAGTAGTAGTAGATCATGCGCTTGGTGGTGCGCATGCGGGCGGCGATCTCGTCCACCCGCGCGCCTGTGTAGCCGTGGCGGGCGAACTCCTGCTGGGCGACCTCGAGGATCTCCGCCTTGGTGCGCTCGGCGTCCCGCTGGCGTTCGGGGGTGGCGGGCTGAGAGGTCACCCGCCCATCCTAGTGACCTGCCGCATGCTGCACCGCGAGCCGGATGGGGGTATTTCCGGCGCCGTAGCCTTGGTAGCCGCCGATCCGCTGGACGATCTCGAAAAAGACCCGACCCACGGTGACGGTGTACAGGTGCAGGAACTCACCGTGCTCATCCCGGTCGTACAGCACGCCGAGGTGACGCAGCTCGGGATCTACCTCATGGCGGGCCTCCAGGTCGTCGTAGTAGTTGCCGGGAACCGGCAAGAGCAGCTCGGGATGCTCTCTTCGCAGCCTGCGCGCGACATGCATGACGTCATCGCAGGCCAGCGCGATATGCTGCCATGGGAGTTGGTCCGTGCCAACATGAGAGATGTTCACCACTACCCGTACCTTCCCATGAGGGCCTGCCATGGCTTTGCTGCGCAGCAGGCCGTACGGGTCGGGCAGCTCCAGGCTTTCCTGCGGACGCAGTCCGAGCACGTTGCGGTAGAACAGCGCCGCCTCGTCGAAGTAGTACAACGGCTGGGTGAGGGCCACGTGGTCGATCCCGGTGACGTGGCCGGGCTCCGGTTCAGAGGGGCGGAAGTCGGTGAGCCAAGCGTCGTCGCAGAAAAAGATGTCGGTGCCGTCCGGCGCGGCCACCGCCTCCAGTTTGACCTCTTCGGAAGCGCGTTCGCGGGGCAGAACCGGCGAGAGCAGCGACTGGGCGTGCTTGGCCGCCTCCGCCGGGTCAGGGCTGTCCAGGCCGATGGCGATGAGTGCGGGGTCGGCTCCGGTGGAGTTGAGCAGCAGCCGTGCACTGCCCTGCTCCCACAGCTCGACAGGTTTCGTGGGATGCGTCCCGGTACGCGCGAAGCCCAGCGCGGTCAGCAGCCCGCCGACTGCTCCCGAGTCAGCCAACTCGGCGAAGGCGAAGCCGACAGGCACAGCCGGATGTGTCACATCGTCCAGATCCTGCTCCAAAGCGATGAGCGAGCGCATACCGTCCAGCGCCGTGCGCTCGGCCGACGCCTGGCGGAAGACGTCATTGAAGACCTCCAGCGACAGCGGCCCGGCGTAGCCCGTACGCCGAACGCCGGCGACGAGGCCGGCCAGGTCGAAGGTGCCCTGCCCGGGGAAGCAGCGGTGGTGGCGGCTCCACTGCAGCACGTCCATGGCGAGCTGCGGAGCGTCGGCCAGCTGCAGGAAGAAGATCTTTTCGCCGGGGATGGCCTCGATGCCGATGGGGTCGGAGCCCCGCGAGAGGATGTGGAAGCTGTCCAGGCACACGCCCAGGTTGGGATGGTCGGCCTGGCGGACGAGGCGCCAGGCGTGCAGGTACTCGTTGACGTGGCGGCCCCAGGCCAGCGCCTCGTACGCGATGCGGATCCCGTGCTCGGCTGCCCGCTCGGCCAGCAGCCGCAATTGCCCGGCGGCCAGTTCGTCGTCGCCGATCGCGGCGGGCGAGACGTTCGAGCAGACCAGCAGCAGATCTGCGCCGAGCCGCTCCATCACCCGGAACTTGTGCTCGGCCCGGCGCAGATTGCGCGCCAGGACGCCGGCGGGCACGCCTTCGAAGTCGCGGAAGGGCTGGTAGAGGTCGATGCTGAGGCCCAAGTCGGTGGCCATGGCCGAGATTTCCTCCGGCTGCAGCGGGCAGGCCAGAAGGTCACTCTCGAAGATCTCCACCCCGTCGAACCCGGCACTTGAGATGGCTGCCAGCTTCTCCGTCAGGGTGCCGCTCACCGACACGGTGGCGATGGACTTGCGCACAACTTTCCCTTCAGACGGCGATGAGATCGGTCAGGTGGGCGAGCATCCGGTCGGTGTCCGGCTCCCGGCCCGTGAACAGCCGGAAGGACTGTACGGCCTGAAAGACGACCATGCCGGCACCGTCCAGCGTCCGGCAGCCCGCGGCCCGTGCGTGCCGCAGGAGCTCGGTTTCCAACGGCCGGTAGACGATGTCGGCCACCCACAGGCCGGGGTGGAGGAGCTCGGCGGGCAGCGGCAGGCCGGGATGGTGCGCCATGCCGGTCGGGGTCGCGTGCACCAGCCCTTCGGCTTTGGCCAACAGCTCCGGCAGTTCGGCCGTAACGGCGTGGCGGGCGCGTTCAGTCCCGAAGCGGGCAGCCAGCTCACCGGTGAGGGCCCGCGCCCGAGCCGGATCGGAGTCGACCACGGTGATCCGGTCGGCGCCCATCGTCAGCAGCGCGTGCGCGACCGCGCTCCCCGCCCCTCCTGCGCCGAGCTGCACCACTTGGTGTGCCGGCGCGTCGGGTAGGCCCCGCGCGAACGACTCGGCGAAACCGGTCCAGTCGGTGTTGTGCCCGACTGCCCGCTCACCGTCGAACACCACGGTGTTGACCGCACCGAGCATGCGAGCGTCGGGGGACAGCTCGTCCAGGTACGGAATGACGGCTTGCTTGCAGGGGTGGGTGACGTTGAGCCCGTCGTAGCCGAAGCGGCGGGCCGTGCGGACCAGTTCGCCCACGTCGCCGCCCAGGCGATCGACGTCGAGCAGCCGGTAGACGTAGTGCACTCCATGGTGTGCGGCCTCCTGCTCATGCAGCGCTGGGCTCAAGGAGGGGCCGATGCCCGAGCCGATCAACCCGACCAGGAACGAATCCATCACTTCTTCCTTTCCAGCATGGCCCTCTTAATGTACGTACTAGTGAGTTAGGTGGCTAGCACGCGTTCCCGGCCCTTGACTTCGAGCCGCCGCTGGCGCAGCTTTATGAACTATCTAGTTCGTTCTCGGGATGGAGCTCCATGCGCCCTCTCCTCCTGGCCTGTGTGTTAACCCTCGCGCTGATCACTGCACCGGCCCTTGCCGCCACCACCCACTCCGACGCTCCCACGGTGACAGGGCCGATCCCCACCGGCGACGGACCTCGAGACCACCCCTTCTTCGCCACCGACCAGGACTTCAAGAAGGCCGGGTACGTCGAGGATGAGTACTTCATCGAGGGCACCGCCAACCGCTACACCACCCCGGACCAGGCCACCGGAACAGTCATCGACACCGATCACGCCTACAAGACCCGCATCATGGTCCGCCGACCGATCTCGCAGAAGAAGTTCAACGGCACCGCGATCGTGGAGTGGTACAACGTGACCGACAACTTCGACTACGAAGTCATCTGGTCCCGCTCTTTCCGCCACATCCTGGATGAGGGATACGTGTGGGTGGGCGTGAGCGCCCAGCGTAACGGCGTCAACACCCCCACCGGCCTCAAGGTGTGGAATCCCGCCCGCTACGGCAGTCTCGACCTGACCGCGGGCGGCATCGTCACCGACGACAGCCTCGCTTACGACGTGTTCAGCCAGGCCGCCAAGGCCCTCACTGACCCGCACGGCGCACGCCCTCTCGGCAACCTCAAGGTCAGGACGCTCATCGCGACCGGCCAGTCCCAGTCGGCCTCACGACTGGCCGTATACGCCAACTCCGTGCATCCACTCGCGCCCGTCTACGACGTGATCGCCATCGTGGACGGCGGTGTTCAAATCCGGCCTGACGTGACGACCAAGGTGTTCAAAACGGCCAGCGAATACGACGTGCTCTCCAACCAGGCCGCCCGCCGCCAGCCCGACACCGACTACTACACCTACTGGGAGATCGCCGGCGCTTCCCACTCCGACCGGCACGCCTACCTCGTCAACAGCCCGATCCGGCTGCGCGACGCCGGTGTCTCCGGCCTTCTGGCCGGGCCCACCGCACCGTGTGTGTCTCCGGCCCGCAGCAACGTCCCCTACGAGTACGTGCTGAACGCGATGTTCGACCACGCCGTCCGCTGGGCACGGGATGACCGGCGACCGCCCTCCGCCCCCAGGGTGGAGGTCACCGACGTCACGACCAGCCCGGCCACCCTCACCAGAGACGCCTATCAGATCGCCCGCGGTGGCATCCCGCTCGCGGCGGTCGACGTCCCGACGGAGCGCAACACCGGCTGGAACCTCGGCCTGACCGAGGCCACAACCAGTGCCTGCCGCCAGGGCGGAACCTGGATTCCGTTCGACGAGACGACCTTGAACGAGCTCTATCCAAGCCACCGCGACTATGTGACCAAGGTCCGCCAGGCCACAGAACGGAACCTGCGAGACGGCTTCATCACCAGACGGGACGCCGAGGCGACAATCCGCGACGCCGAACACTCTTACGTAGGCAGGTAAAAGGTGCCACTGTCCCGGAAGGCAGCGATCGGACCCGATGCCACTTCCCATGCGGGCCAGGGCCTCCTGAGCCGCAACCGCCGACCGGACGGACCGCGATCATGAGCAGGGGCGGGTCGGCCCTGGACCGGCCCCTGACTCTGGGCCCTGTCCGTCTGCGCAACCGATTCGTCTCGGCGCCGATGGAGCGCAATTACTGCGAGATCGACGGGACCGTCACCTGGCGCTACATCGACTACTTGGCCCGCCGGGCTCGCGGCGGCGCCGCCCTGGTGTTCGCCGAGGCCGCCTACGTCCGCGCGGACGGCAGGGGCCGGCTGCGCCAACTGGGCGTCGATGGCGACGAGCGCATCCCTGGCATCACCCGGCTGGCCGCCGCCGTACATGCTGCAGGCGCCCTGCTCGGGGTCGAGCTGAACCACGGCGGCCGAACCGCCCAGAGCGCGGTCAGCGGGCTCCAGCCGGTCGCCCCCTCTCCTGTCCCGTGTCTGCCGGCCGGCGGCGAGATGCCACGGGAACTCGGCACCTCGGAGGTGTACGAGCTGGTCGAGGCCTACGGGGATGGCGCTCGCCGCTGCCGCGAAGCGGACGTGGACGTGATCTCGATCCACGGTGCGCATGGTTACCTCGTGCACCAGTTTCTCTCCCCTGCCTTCAACATGCGCACCGACGAGTTCGCTGCCCCCCTCCGCTTCCTCAACCTGGTCATCGAGGCTGTCCGGAAGCAGGCAGGGCGCGACGTGGCCGTCGGTCTGCGGATTTCGGCGTTTGAGGGCTTCGAGGGTGGCCTGACCGCGGACCGCAGCTTCGAGCTGATCTCGCGCGCTCGGCTGGACCTGCTGGACTTCCTCGACGTCTCGGCCGGATCGTACGAGGCAGGGCAATGGATCATCCAGCCCGGCGAGTGGGAACGGGGCCTGCTCGCCCCGTACGCCGAGCGGTACCGCGCACTGGGGCTACCGGTCGGCGTCGCCGGCCGGATCAGCACCCCGGAGAGCGCCGAGGCCATCGTGGGCGGTGGCCGGGCAGATTTCGTCTCTCTGGCCCGCACGCTCCATGCCGACCCGGACTTCCCGCACCGCGCTCTCACCGGCGAGCACTACCGGCCGTGCATCGCCTGCAACTACTGCATCGATCAGCTCGGCACCGGCGAGCCGATTCCCTGCTCGGTCAACCCCATGGCGGGCCGCGAGTATCTCGGTGCGCCGGACGTCCCCTTGGGACGGGCGTCAGTGCTGGTGATCGGTGCTGGCCCGGCCGGTCTCGAAGCAGCACGGCAGTTGGCCGAACAAGGTCAGCGGGTGCAGGTGATGGAACGCGCCGGACATGTCGGCGGCCAGTTCGCACTCGCCTGCCGCCTTCATGGTTATCCGGAATATCACCGCATCCTGAGGTGGTGCACCGCTGAGTTGGACCGGCTCGGTGTCACCATCCGCACCGGCGTCCCTGTCACCGCGGAGGTGCTGGCACAACACGAGGCGGACGCCATCGTGCTGGCCACCGGCGGCACTGGGCGCCTGCCGGACACCCCGGGCGTCCGTCTGCCCCATGTCTTCGACGTACGCCACTGGCTCGCCGCCGACGAGGACGTCCCCCAAGACTGTACCGTCTGGGGCGCCGACCGCGAGGGCGTCGCCGTAGCCGACCACCTGGCCGCAGCCGGGGCGGAGGTGCTGCTCATCGGCTCTCAGCCGAGCCTCGCCCCCGAGGTCGGCCGCCGCGCCAAGATTCTCATGGTCCCGAGGCTCACTGAAAACCCAAAGGTACGTATCCTCCCGACGTCCACGATCTCGTCCATCGAACCTGATCGCCTGCTCGTCCGCACCGACGGCCACGAAGAATGGCTGTCCGTGTCCGGATCGCTGCTGATTTCTCACGGAGTCGCCCCGCGCGCCGAGCTGCTCGCGGCCTGCGAGGCCCGCCGACCGCCACTCGGCGTCCATGTGATCGGAGACGCGGGAGGCAGCGGCGGCTCGATCCATCAGTGCTTCATAGCAGCGGAGAAGGTGGCTCATACCATCGCTCTGGCATGTGACGCCGCCGAGCATGCCCCCTGATCGCTCTATGCCGCCTCGGTGGGGCCCGCTCGCCGACTGACCCCATCGAGGTGGCGGCGTGCCGCCGTGATCGCAAGCCGGGCGTGCTCCTTGGCGCCTACCTGGGCCACGAGAGTGGCCCGCGGGATCTCCAAGGCGTACGGAAGCCCGGACGGCAGAGCGCCGAGGATGCCGTGCAGGTCAAGGCCGCCCTCGCCGGGGAACAGGCGCTCGAAGCGAGCGGCGTAGATGATTTCCTCCTGGGTGGCGGGTGCCTTGGCCGGCGCATCACAGACGTGGGCGAAGTGGAACCATTCGGGTGGCAGGTCACGAAGTTCGGCCACGCTGGAGCCGGAGCGCGCGAAATGGATCAAATCGACGAGGATTCCCGCGTTGGATTGACCGGCATCCCGCAGGACGCGAACGGCTTCGCTGAGGTCGGGCGTCTGGGTCCACGACGGGAACTCAAGGTCAATGGTGAGGCCGAGCGGCCTGGCCAGCTCGCACAGTCGCGCGAACCGATCGGCTTTGCGGGAGAAGTCCGGATCTGGGAGCTGTGTAATGACATGGCGGGCCCCGAGTTCGGCTCCGGCCTCCAGGAAGCGCAGGTAGTTTGCGGGGTCGTCATTCGCTGCAATCCGGGCCAGCTCCATGTCGAGCACCTCGATTCCCGTGGCCGCGAGGCGGACCTTGGTCGCCCGCATCAGCGCGGGGTCGGTGGCCAGGGGGTGGTGCGGCTCGTGCGATGTGACCCGAGTCATGCGCAGGCCCACATATCGATAGCCCGCGTCAGCAGCGGCGCTCACCAATTCTGGCGGAGAAAGGCTCAGCGCCGTCAGATGTGCCAGCGAGTAATCATGCCGGTCGTCGCCACCGGCCGACGTGGACGTCTCCCTCAGCGTGGCCAGCCGGCGCCTCCGATGCGCGGCCATGCGTACCGCCGCGCTGTTCGAGGATCCGTAGCCGGCGTAGTTGCCGACGCGCTGCACCACTTCGAAGAAGATCCGTGAGCCGAACATCTCGGTGTAGAAGTGAAGATACTCGCCGTCTTGATCACGGTCATAGAGGATGGAGTGCTGTCGCATCGCCGTGAGGAGGTCCTGTGGCAGCGTCAGCCGGGCATCGAGATCGTCGTAGTAGTTGTCGGGGATCCTCAGGAGCGGCGCTCCGAGTGCCCGCATCGCTTTCACACTCTCGATCGCGTCGTCGGTGGTGAAGGCGATGTGCTGAGGGCTCGGCACCCCTGGCGACCAGTAGCCCCGCCGCAATGGTGCTGTGTTGAGGCTGATCCGGACATGATGCGCCGAATCGGTCGCGGCCCGGCTGTGGAGCAGGCCGAACGGTGCGGGCAACGTGGTCGTCTGCGTCGCTTGCAGGCCGAGCACCGAACGATAGAAAAGCGCGGCCTGGTCGAAGTCATCTACCGGCTCGGTGAGTGAAACGTGATCTGTTCCGGTCAGCAGGGCGTCGCTCCCAACCTCGCGGCCGGTGGGGTCGAAATCGTTGAGCCAACTGTCGTTCCCGCCTGTACGGCAGAAGAAAACGGCCGTTCCGTCGGGTGCGGCCACGGATTCAAGGTTGGCCTCCTCTTCTTGCCGGGTGCGCGGTAACACGGGCGCCAGCAGCCGCTCGGCCCGCCGCGCCGAGCCGACCGGGTCCGCGCTCTCCACCGCCAGGGCGCAGATGGTCGCAGTGCCTGCCGGCATGGTCCTTTGCGGTGCGAAGTTCAGCAGAATTCTGGCCATGCCCTGCTGCCACAACTGCACCGGCTTGGAGCGATGCTGCCCCGTATGAGAGAACCCGAGGGCGGTGAGCGCCCGCGCCATGATGGGACCGGAGCTCTCATCCACGGCCAGCTCGGTAAACACGTGACCGTCGAGCTGCGGAGCCGGTGGCAGGCCTGGTAACAAAATGCGATCGCGGACCGCCCCTGAGCCGAGCGTACCGACCGTCTCCTGCAGCGAGAGCAGCGAGCGCATCGCGTCGACGGCGACGTGCCGGGGATCCGCCTGCCGACAGACGTCGTTGAACACTTCGAGAGAGAGGGGACCGTCGTACCCGGTGGCCAGGACATGGCCGACGAAGTCAGCCAGATCGAAAACGCCTTGCCCGGGGAACAGCCGGTGGTGCTCACTGCCCTCCAGGGCGTCCATGTTCAGTCGTGGTGCGTCAGCAAGTTGCAGGTGGAACACCTTCGATCCGGACACTGCCCGGACCGAGGCGGGGTCGTCGTCGCGGGCGAAAACGTGGAAGCTGTCGATGCACAAGCCGAGCGCGGGATGCCCGGCGCGCTGGACGATCCGCCACGCGTGTTCGAGAGTGTTGACGAACCGGCCCCAGGCCAGGCCTTCGTAGGCGATGCGCAGGCCACGTCGCGCGGCCCGGTCGGCGAGCACGTGAAGCTGCTCTGCGGCGAGATCGTCGTCGTCGATGGCGTCCATGGATGTCGTCGAGCCGACCGCCATTGTTTTCGCGCCAAGTCGCTCCAGCACATCGAACTTTCGCTCCGCCCGACGGAGATTAGCCTCGTAGGTCTCGGGCGGTACTGCCTCGAAGTCGTGGAAGGGCTGGTAGAGGTGGATCGACAAACCAAGGTCGGCGCACTCCTGCCGTATCCGGCTCGGTGACCAGCTCGACACGATGAGGTCGCCCTCATAGATCTCGATCCCGTTGAAGCCTGCCGCGGAGGCGGCAGCGAGCTTGTCCTCCAGGGTGCCGGAGAGGCAGACCGTCGCAAGCGCCAGAGGAGGGCTCATGGAGCGGCGGCTTTCAGGGTTTGCCATGCCGTGATCGGCGGTGAGCATTCGATCTCACCCTCCAGTCGCTACGTACGAACTAGATATTTACTTATATGCCTTGTCACCCCTCCGCGAAAGAGGCAACGCGGTTACTACGCTCATAACCCGTCCTGCCGGGTAGCCAGGAGGTGCGGTTCTTTCCAGCTACCTGGCAGGGCGGTTCAGCAGCGAATCGAAGACGGCGGGGTGACTCATACTGCCCTTTCGGAGCCGTACCGCAGAGTCGAGGACGAGGCCGCACCATGGCGGAGATCGTACAGCCGCGCCGGTGGCAGCCCCACCTGGAAAGCCAGCTGGTGGAAGTGGTCACTGACCTGCTGCGGATGCAGCGGCCCGCCGATCTCGTCGGTGAAGACGAAACCGCTGGCCGTCCACGCCTCGCGCGCAGCCAGCCGCTCGGTGGCCTGCCGCTCGCGGTGTGCGCGCAGCGCGCTGACAGTGTCTGATCCAAGGCGATGATGCGGTCGCTGACCTCGGTCTTCGGCCTGCCCTGCACCGGCTCCCTACTCTTCGTTGCAGGCCTCACCTGCGGCTTCCTCGATCCCGTATCGGCTTGGGACTCCCGTTTGTCCTCATGGGCAACCGAGGGGAGACCGGCAGTCACGGACGTCTCCCCCACCGCCGTCGCCCTGGGCACCAGCGCGACGCTCGCTTCGGCCGCTTCCCGCGCCACTTCCGGAAAAACCGTCCGAGCGGCCGAGATAGAGATCGGCCGTGCTGGCGAAGGTCGCGCAAGCGGATCGGCGGCAGGCCCGCAGCGAACGTCAACCGCTCGAAATGCTCGCCGACCCAGTCGGGCGTCAACTCGCGGCCGTCCTCCCGGGTGAAGATCCGTCCGGTGTCCGTCCATGCCGGCCCCCACGACAGCCGCTCCTCGTTCTGCCGTACCTGTGCGCCCGCAAAGGCGACCGTGGCACGGTCCAGCGCGACCACCGCATCGGATGACACCGTCTTCGGCGAACCTTGCCTACACCTCCCGCCCGACATTGATCAGCTGCTTGGCCGTGGCCAGCACACCCTCATCCAGGTGGCCGTCGAGCCAGCGGGCACCACGCCTCACCCCGTCGCAACCCTCGAAACGCGACCAGGTGGTACAGCACGTAGAGCCGATCGCTCGCCGCGTAGTCAAGAAAAGCGCGTCCGCCGCATACCGACCAGGCTTCCTAGCTCCAAGCCCATGAACGTATGGGAGACGCCAAGGAGCGTCACAGGCGAACACGGATGCACCGGCCCTGAGCCAGCCCGTAGTGATGCCGTCAATATTCGGGCTGCGGCCGTATGAATACCGTCAAGAACGACAAACGCCCCAATTTTCGCCGTTTGCTTGATATGTGGCCGCCCGTCAAGGGGCGGTCGTGATCTCACATCGAGCTGAGGAGTGGGGATGGCAGACGTCATCTTCGTCGCCCTGACGATCGCGATCTCCGTGATCTTCGGGCTGGTCGTGAGGGCGGTGGAACGGCTGTGAGCGCCGTCAACACCACCGGTCTCGTCGTGGTCGCCGGTCTCGTGGTCTTCATGGTGGCGGCCCTGTTGTTCCCGGAGCGTTTCTGATGGGTGCGACCCCCGCAGGGATGATCTTCATCGTCTCCCTGATCGCCGCCCTGGCCCTAGTCTGGAAGCCGTTCGGCGACCACATGTACCGCGTCTACTCGACGTCCCGCCACAACCGGGTCGAACGGGTCGTCTACCGGCTGCTCGGCGTGCGCGCCGACATGGAGCAGAGCTGGCCCGTCTACGCGCGCAGCCTGCTGGCCTTCTCAGTGATCTCGATCCTCGTCGTGTACGGCGTCCAGCGCCTGCAGAACAAGCTGCCGCTGAGCCTGGGCATGGAACCGGTCACCGACCACATCGCCTGGAACACCTCGATCAGTTTCGTCACCAACACCAACTGGCAGGCGTACTCGGGCGAGTCCACGATGGGCCACCTGACCCAGATGGCCGCGCTGGCGGTGCAGAACTTCGTCTCGGCCGCGGTCGGCATGGCCGTCGCGGTGGCGCTGGTACGCGGGTTCGCCCGCCGCAGGTCGAGCACGATCGGCAACTTCTGGGTGGACCTGGTCCGCGGCTCGCTGCGCGTCCTGCTGCCGATCGCGTTCGCCGGCGCCTTGGTGCTGGTGGCGGGCGGCCTGGTCCAGAATTTCTCGGATGTCCAGGAGGTGGGCACGCTGACCGGCGGCACGCAGGGGATCACCGGTGGGCCGGTCGCCTCCCAGGAGGTCATCAAGGAGCTGGGCACCAACGGCGGCGGCTTCTACAACGCCAACTCAGCCCACCCCTTCGAGAACCCGACGAGCTGGACCAACTGGTTCGAAATCTTCCTGATCCTGGTGATCCCGTTCTCGCTCACGCGCACGTTCGGCAAGCTGGTCGGCCAGGTACGGCAGGGTTACGCGATCCTCGCGGTGATGGGCGTGCTGGCCCTGGCGAGCGTGCTGCTCACGAACGTCTTCGAGCTGTCCGGCAACGCCACCGTGCCGCAGGCGGCGGGCGCTGCGCTGGAAGGTAAGGAGCTGCGCTTCGGCGTCTCGAACTCGGCGACCTTCGCCGCCTCGACGACCCTCACGAGCACCGGCGCGGTGAACTCCATCCACGACTCCTATACCCCGTTCGGCGGCATGATGACGCTGTTGAACATGATGCTGGGCGAGGTCGCGCCCGGAGGGGTCGGCGCCGGTCTGTACGGCATGCTCATCCTGGCCGTGATCACGGTCTTCGTTGCCGGCCTGATGGTCGGCCGCACCCCCGAGTACCTGGGCAAGAAGATCGGCGCCCGCGAGATCAAGCTGGCCTCGCTGTACTTCCTGGTCACGCCGGTGCTGGTGCTGGTCGGCACCGCGTTCGCGATGGGCTTGGCCGAGCAGCGGGCGAGCATGCTGAACACGGGCCCGCACGGCCTGTCCGAGGTCCTTTACGCCTTCACCAGCGCCTCGAACAACAACGGCTCGGCCTTCGCCGGCCTCACCGTCAACACCCCCTGGTACGACGTAGCGCTCGGCCTGTGCATGCTCTTCGGCCGTTTCCTGCCGATGATCCTGGTGCTGGCGCTGGCCGGGTCGCTGGCCGCGCAGGCGCCGGTCCACGAGGGCGCGGGCACGCTGCCGACGCATCGGCCGCAGTTCGTCGGCCTGGTCATCGGGGTCACCGTCCTCCTGGTCGCTCTCACCTTCCTCCCAGCGCTCGCGCTCGGACCCATCGCAGAAGGACTGTCCTGACATGTCAACTCCCGTACTGGAACGGCCGGCACCGGAGAAGGCGAACGGCCGCGTGGGCGGCCGCCTGCTCGACCCGAGACAGCTGATCGTCTCACTGCCGGACACGCTGAAGAAGCTCAACCCGGTCACCCTGTGGCGCAACCCGGTGATGTTCATCGTGGAGATCGGCGCTGTCTTCACCACCGTGCTCGCCGTCTTCGACCCGTCCTTCTTGGCCTGGGCGATCGTGGTGTGGCTGTGGCTGACCGTGGTCTTCGCCAACCTGGCCGAGGCCATCGCCGAGGGTCGCGGCAAGGCACAGGCCGCCACGCTGCGCAAGGCCAAGACCGACGCCCAGGCCCGTCGGCTGAAGAACCCGGAGGACCCCAGCCAGTGGGACGTCATACGCGCCCCCGAATTGCAGCAGGGCGATCACGTGATCGTCGAGGCCAGCGAGGTCATCCCCGGTGACGGCGACGTGGTCGAGGGCATCGCCAGCGTGGACGAGTCGGCCATCACCGGCGAGTCGGCGCCGGTCATCCGCGAGTCCGGTGGCGACCGCTCCGCCGTGACAGGCGGCACGAAGGTGCTGTCCGACCGGATCATCGTCAAGATCATGCAGAAGCCGGGCGAGAGCTTCATCGACCGTATGATCGCGCTGGTCGAGGGCGCGAACCGGCAGAAGACGCCGAACGAGATCGCGCTCAACATCCTGCTCGCCGCGCTGACGATCGTCTTCCTTGTCGCCACCGTCACCATGCAGCCCCTCGCCATCTATTCCAAGGCCGTCAACCCCGGCGTCCCCGACTCCCTCGCCCTCGACCGCAACGGCGTCACCGGCGTCGTGCTGGTGTCCCTGCTGGTCTGCCTGATCCCGACCACGATCGGCGCGCTGCTGTCGGCCATCGGCATCGCCGGCATGGATCGCCTCGTGCAGCGCAACGTCCTGGCGATGTCCGGACGCGCCGTGGAGGCGGCCGGTGATGTGTCCACACTGCTGCTGGACAAGACGGGCACCATCACCCTCGGCAACCGGCAGGCCGACGAATTCGTCCCGATGGACGGGGTCAGCGAGGCGGACCTGGCAGAGGCGGCGCAGTTGTCCAGCCTGGCCGACGAGACTCCCGAGGGCCGCTCGATCGTGGTGTTCGCCAAGCAGCGCTACGGCCTGCGCGAGCGCCGACCGGGCGAGCTGGCACACGCTGAATGGGTGCCGTTCACCGCCCGGACCCGCATGTCCGGGGTCAACCTTGCGCCGGACTCGGGTGCGTCAGACCTGGACGGCCATGCGGTGCGCAAGGGCGCCGCGACCGCGGTGATGAAGTGGGTACACGATGCCGGAGGCCACACGAGCGACGAGGTGGGTCACCTGGTGAACCGCATCTCCGCCTCCGGTGGAACCCCGCTGGTGGTCGCGGAGAAGGGCCGCGTGCTCGGCGTGATCCACCTCAAGGACGTCGTCAAGAAGGGAATGCGGGAACGTTTCGCCGAGATGCGCCGCATGGGCATCCGCACCGTCATGATCACCGGCGACAACCCACTGACCGCCAAGGCCATCGCCGACGAGGCCGGCGTGGACGACTTCCTGGCCGAGGCCACCCCCGAGGACAAGCTCGCCCTGATCAAAAGGGAGCAGGAGGGCGGCCGCCTGGTCGCGATGACCGGCGACGGCACCAACGACGCCCCAGCCCTGGCCCAGTCCGACGTCGGCGTCGCCATGAACACCGGCACCTCGGCCGCCAAGGAGGCCGGAAACATGGTCGACCTCGACTCCAACCCGACCAAGCTCATCGAGATCGTCGAGATCGGCAAGCAGTTGCTGATCACGCGCGGCGCGCTGACCACGTTCTCGATCGCCAACGACATCGCGAAATACTTCGCGATCATCCCGGCCATGTTCGCCGCGGTCTACCCGGGCCTGGACGCGCTCAACGTCATGCGCCTGTCCAGCCCCCAGTCCGCGATCCTGTCCGCGGTCATCTTCAACGCGCTGGTCATCATCGCGCTGGTCCCGCTCGCTCTGCGCGGCGTCCGTTACCGGCCTTCCAACGCGTCCAAGCTGCTCAGCCGCAACCTGTACGTCTACGGCCTCGGCGGCGTCGTCGCGCCCTTCATCGGCATCAAGCTCATCGACCTTCTGATCCAGTTGCTTCCGGGGATGTCATAAATGGAACGTCTGCCAAGCTGGGTTCGCCAGCACGTGACCGCGCTCAGAGCGGTTGCCGTCCTGACCGTGCTGCTCGGCATCGTCTACCCGCTGGTCACCACCGGCGTCGCCCAGGCTTTGTTCAACGACCACGCCAATGGCTCGATCATCGAGAAGGAGGGCAAGTCCGTGGGCAGCGCGCTCATCGGCCAGTCCTTCACCGACGCCGACGGCGACCCGATCCGCAGGTATTTCCAGTCCCGCCCGTCGGCGGCCGGCGACGGCTACGACCCTACCTCCACCAGCGCCAGCAACCTGGGTCCAGAGGACATCGTGGACACCCTGCCGGTGCCGGGCGCCAAGGACGAGGAGGGCGACCTGGATGAGGGCAAGCAGTCGCTGCTCACCAAGGTCTGTACCCGCTCCAAGGCGGTCGGCGAGTTGGAAGGCGTCAGCGGCGCCCGCCCGTACTGCACCCCGGACGGGGTCGGCGCGGTGCTCAAGGTGTTCCCCGACCGTGCCGTGAGCGTCAACCAGGCCTGCCCGGCCACCCCGTTCGTGACCGCGTACCAGGGCCTGAAGGTGGAGTGCGCCAGGCCAGGCGAGGACTACGCGGCCGGAAAGACCGTGCCGGTCAGAGGTGACGCGGGAACGCCGGCCGTGCCATCCGACGCGGTCACGGCGAGCGCCTCCGGCCTCGACCCGCACATCTCCGTGGCCTACGCCGGGTTGCAGGCGCCTCGCGTGGCCACGGAACGCGGCCTCGACCGGACCAGGGTCGAGCAGCTCATCAAGGAGCACACCGTCGGTCGGGCGCTCGGCTTCATGGGCGAGCCGGCGGTGAACGTGCTCGAACTCAACCTCGCACTCGACCGCTCATGAAAAGGGGTCGCCTGCGGGTCTACCTTGGGGCGGCACCCGGGGTGGGCAAGACGTACGCGATGCTCGGCGAGGCCCGCCGGGCCTGTGAGCGCGGCCGGGACGTGGTCGTGGGGTTCGTCGAGACCCACGGCCGCTCCCGCACCGCCGCCCTGTTGGAGGGCCTGGAGGTGATCCCCCGCAAGACGCTGGCCTACCGCGGGGCCACCTTCACCGAGTTGGACGTGGACGCCGTCATCGCCCGCGCGCCGAAGGCGGCGCTGATCGACGAGTTGGCCCACACCAACGTGCCCGGCTCGAAGAACGTCAAGCGCTGGCAGGACATCGACGACATCCTCGACGCCGGTATCGACGTCGTCTCCACGGTGAACATCCAGCACCTGGAGTCGGTCAACGACGTCGTGCGGGAGATCACCGGCATGCCGCAGCGCGAGACCGTTCCCGACGAGGTGGTGCGGCGAGCCGACCAGATCGAGTTGGTCGACATGTCCCCTGAGGCGCTGCGCCGCCGCCTGGCGCACGGCAACGTCTACGCCCCGGAGAAGGTGGACGCCGCGATGTCCAACTACTTCAGGGTGGGTAATCTGACCGCGCTGCGCGAACTTGCCCTGCTCTGGGCCGCCGGCAAGGTCGACGAGCAGCTCGACCGTTACCGCGCCGACCACGGCATCGACAGCACCTGGGAGGCGCGCGAGCGCGTGGTGGTGGCGCTTACCGGCGGCCCGGAAGGCGACACGCTGGTACGCCGGGCCGCCCGCATCGCCGCCCGCACGAAGGGTGCCGACCTGCTGGCCGTCCACGTCACCAGCGCCGACGGGCTGGACGGCGGCGACCCGGCTAACCTGGCCCGCCAGCGCGCCCTGGTCGAAAGCATGGGCGGCACCTACCACCAGGTCGTCGGCGACGACATCCCGCGGGCCCTGCTCGACTTCGCCGGTGGCGTCAACGCCACCCAGCTCGTACTGGGAGCGTCGAGAAGGAGGCGCTTCGCCCAGATCTTCTCCCGTGGCGTCGGGGTCGAGACCACGGCCCGGTCCGGCCCCATCGATGTCCACCTGGTCACCCACGAGGAGGCCAAAAAGGGCCGCCGCCACCCCGAGCGCTCCCGGGCCGCGCTCACCAGGAAGCGCAGGCTGGCCGGCTGGGCGGTCACGGTGGCGGGCCTGCCACTGCTGACCGCCGCGCTCGCCCCGCTTCGCGACGTGCTCTCGCTGCCCACCGAGATCCTGCTGTTCCTGAGCCTGGTCATCGGAGTCGCGCTCATCGGCGGAACGTGGCCGGCGATCACTGCGGCGGTCGGCGGCTTCCTCCTGCTCAACCGGTTCTTCACTCCTCCCCTGTACACCTGGACCATTGAGGACCCAGAGAACCTTCTCGCCCTGGTGGTGTTCGTCCTGATGGCGACCGCGGTCAGCGCGATCGTCGACCTGGCCGCCCGGCGTGCCCGGGAGATGGCCCGCGCCCGAGCCGACGCCGCGACGCTGTCCACCCTGGCGGGGCACGTACTGCGCGGCGAGGCGGCGCTGTCCTCCTTGCTCGGACGACTGCGCGAGACATTCGCCCTGGACTCGGTCACCCTGCTCGAACGCGTCGGCGAGCCCACGCCGGACGACCGATTCGAAGCCCGCGCCTGGCGCATCATCGCCACCTCCGGCTCCACACCCTGCACCACCCCCGCCGCGGCCGACAGCGACGTGACCATCAGTGACCAACTGGTACTCGCCGCGCGGGGACGGCTGCTGGATGCCAGCGACCGGCGGGTGCTGGAGGCGTTCGCCGCCGAGGCGGCCGTCGCGCTGCGCCAGGAACGCCTGCAACGGGAGGCGAAACAGGCCGAGCCGCTGGCCGAGGCCGACCGGATGCGCACCGCGCTGCTGGCGGCCGTCAGCCATGACCTGCGCACCCCGCTGTCGGCGGCCAAGGCCGCTGTCGAGAGCCTGCGCAGCCACGACGTCGACTGGACTCCGGAGGACCGCGAGGAGCTGCTGGCCACCGCCGACGAGTCCCTGGCCAGGCTGGACCGGCTGGTGGAGAACCTGCTCGACATGAGCCGCCTGCAGGCCGGCGCGCTCGGGCTCTCCCTCCAGCCGCTCGCCCCGGAGGAGGTCGTCCCCCACGCCATCGACGACCTCGGGCCGCTGCGCGACCGGGTCGAGGACGACGTCCCCGTCGACCTGCCCGAGATCGTCGCCGACCCGGCTCTGCTCGAACGAGTGCTGGTCAACCTGATGAGCAACGCCGTCCGCTACAGCCCGCCCGCGCAGCAGGTCATCGTCACCGCCAGCTGGCACGACGACCAGGTGGAGATCCGCGTCATCGACCGCGGCCCCGGCATCCCGCCTGAGGCGTACGAGCGGGTCTTCCTGCCGTTTCAGCGGCTCGGCGACCGCGACAACGGCACCGGCGTCGGCCTCGGCCTCGCGCTGTCACGTGGGCTGATCGAGGCCATGGGCGGTGCCCTCATTCCCGAAGAGACACCAGGAGGCGGACTCACGATGATCATCAGAATGCCGATCGACTCCGGGCGGTGACTCTCCATGACCAAGATCCTCGTCGTCGACGACGAGCCGCAGATCCTGCGCGCACTGCGCATCAACCTGGCCGCCCGCCACTATGAGGTGGCGGTCGCCGCCGACGGCGGCTCCGGCTTGCGTGAAGCCGCCGAATGGCATCCCGATCTCGTCGTCCTCGACCTCGGGCTGCCCGACATGGACGGCATCGACGTCATCCACGGCCTGCGCGGCTGGACCAAGGTCCCCATCGTCGTCCTGTCGGGTCGGGCCGGCAGCGCCGACAAGATCGAAGCCCTGGACGCGGGAGCCGACGACTACGTCACCAAGCCGTTCGGTATCGACGAGTTCCTCGCCCGCATCCGCGCCGTCGCCCGCCGAGCCACCGTCCACGAGGCCGAACTGGCCAGCATCGAGATCGGCGACCACACCGTGGACCTGACCCGCAAGACCGTCTCACCAGGCATACGGCTCACCCCCACGGAATGGCACATCCTGGAAATCCTGCTCCGCAACCCCGGAAAGCTCATCCCCCAGCGCTACCTGCTGACCGAGGTGTGGGGCAGCAAACACGTCAAGGAGACCCACTACCTGCGCCAGTACATGGCCCAGCTCCGTAAGAAACTCGAACGCGACCCCTCCCATCCCAGGCACCTGATCACCGAACCCGGCATGGGCTACCGCTACACCCCATGACACCTCCGCGCCGGACTTCTCCTCGCCACGGCGAGCCGCGGCGCTGGGTGGTCTGGGGCGAGAACCGAGCCACGACGATCGAGGGTCTCGACCGCCGTGCCTCCGTCTTCCGTACCCGGCAAGGCCTGCCCATGACCACCCCGTTCGCTCTGGCTCTACGACAGGACCGGCTACGCGCCCCGCGGTTCCCTGACCCAGAAAAGCGCCCGCTGCCCGGCCCACGAGGACCGGCACCCGTCGCTCTCCGTCGGCGTCACCGCTCAGGGCGTGGTTTTGATCACCTGCCACGGCGGGGCGACGTGCCCCACGCCGGGCATCCTGGCGGCACTCGACCTGCCCATGTCCGCCCTGTGGCCACCACTGCCGTCTGCCTGAGGTCATCACCGCCGTACGTGAACGGCGCGTGGTGGTCATCGCCGAGGAAGAGAAGGACGTTGGAACGACTGCCCCGGATCGCATGCCTCCAGGCGCCGGAGTCGTGACGCCTCTGGGGGTGATCTGTTCGCCGTCCTTCTCCGCGGCGAACAGATCATCCACGCGCTACTGGTCGCCCATCAGGCATGCACCTGGCACGGTGGCGGGCCGTCCATAGTGTGGTGCTCTATCAGTCGTCTCCTTCGTCTTCTTCCTCGTCGCCCTCGAAGACCTCCTCGACGACCTCGCCCGCCACCAGGCCGCCGACGACGCCTGCGGCGCCGGCCGCAGCGACCGTTCCCCAGCCCGGACCGCTGCGATGCTCATGGTGCTGCGGGTGGCCGTAGCCGTCATGGTGGTCGCCGTAGTGGTCGCCGTGGCCGTACCCGCCGTGGTGGCTGCTGTGCCCGTATTGGGTGAGGCCGGACAGCCAGCGGTCGAGCTCGCTGGGCCAGTCGGTGTGCATGGCCTCGTCGTGGCTGATGGCGAAGCGGCCGATGGCGTCGCCGGAGTAGCGGCCGGCACGCTTGTCGGCCTCCAGGATCACTTCCAGCCCGTGGGGGCCGGCGACGAAGGTGAGCTCGACCTCCCCCACGACCCCATGGTGCTGGGCGGGCGGGTAGAACTCGATTTCCTGGTAGAACGGCAGTTCCTGGTGCACGCCGTACAGGTGGCCGACTTCCAGGTCGGCGGACTTGAAGTGGAAGCCAAGGTCCAGCATCGCCTGCAGGATGCGCAGTTGTGAGGGCAGCGGCTCGACCGCCACCTCGTCCAGGTCGCCCTTGTCGACGGCCTTGGCGATGGCCAGCTCGGTGCGTACGCCCAGCGCCATGCCGGTCAGATGCTGCCCGCCGATCTCGCTGATCGGCGTTTCCCACGGCACCGGGATGCGGAAGTCGATCAGCTTGTCCTCGCCCTTGCGCAGGACGAACGGGCCGGACACCTGGGCGCGGGAGAACTCGCCGAGCCCGGCGCCCTCGCCGTCGCCGTGCTCGATCTCGACCCGGGCGACCAGGCCGAGGGTGATGTGCTCGATCTCCGCGTCGAAGTCGCCGCCTTGTAGGCGCACTTCGCCGGACAGCACGCCGCCCGGCTGGATTCGCGCTGTGGTCAGGACGGTGTCCACCGAGGGGGCTCCGACGCCAAAGGCGCCCAGCATCCGTTTGAAGACCACGATCTGTTCTCCCTGTCGACGACTGACGGCACGGTCGTGCCGCTCGCGTAAACGATCAAGGCGAGGGCCGGGTTCCGGCGGTGAGGTGAATCTTCCCCGGGAGTTGCCCCAAAAGGAGGCGGTTGAGCCGTAAATACGACGTTTGCCCATGGGGTGCGGGTTCTGAGGGAGGTCCTGGTTCATGACCGTGCACGTAACGGGAGTCCGCCGACGGGGTCACGTGGGGCCGGTGGGTGGTGGTGCGTGACCGTTGGCCGGTGGTGCTTCGCTGAGTGGTTTCGCCGCAGTGCCGGCGTCGTAGGCGGGGAGGTCACGCGTCAGCAGGTGATCCAGTTTGGCGTTCACCGCGGCGAGTTCCTGCTTGACCGCCTGCAGTTCTGCCTGGGTCTGCGTTTCGGCGGGGGATGGCTCGTTCTCGTGCATGGCGTTGACCACGACCGCAATGAACAGGTTGAGGGCGACAAAGGTGGACATCAGGATGTAGACAATGAAGAAGATCCACGCCCACGGCCTGTGGTCCATCACCTCTTTCGCGATGGTGCCCCACTCGTCACCGGTCATGATCTGGAACAAGGTGAACAGCGAGCGCGGCAACGCGTCGAACCGCTCGGGCACGACCTCGCCGAACAGGATGGTGGCGATCACTGACGCGATGTAGATCATCAGAGCGAGCAGGCCGATGATGGAGGCCATCCCGGGCACCGCGGCCAACAGAGTGCCGACCACACGCCGCATGCTCGGCACCGCCGACACCAGCCGCAATGCCCGCAGAATCCGCAACGCGCGCAGCACCGAGGCCGGGCCGGAGGCGGGCACCAGCGCGATGGCGACGATGACGGTGTCGAACCAGTTCCAGGGGTCGGCGAAGAAGGCACGGCGATAGGCATACAACCGGGCGGCGATCTCGGTGGCGAAGACGGCCAGCGCGATCCGGTCGATGGCGTGCAGCAGCCCGCCGACGCGCCCCATCAGATAGGAACTGGTCTCCATGCCGATGGTGACGCTGTTGATCACGATGATGGCAATGATCGTCCGCTGTACGAGCCGGTGTTCCAGGACCGCGCGAACGCGTTGTTGTCCCGTCAACTGCGATAGCTCCCCTGCTCAAAGGACCCCGATCCATGATCATTCTAGGCGGGGGCAGGAGGAGCCGGTAGCGGCGTAGCCGTGAGGCATCGAACACATCCGGCACTTTGCGGACCCTTCACCCGTTACCTGGGATGATGTGCCCCGGTTGCGGCTGGCGTGCGCCGATCGGCTAACGTCCATCCAGCGCATGCGGGCGGGCCTGCCCGCATGCGCCGCTCACATCGGCCGCCCGCTGGTCAAGGACACGAAGGGAATGGTGGTGGCGTCCGTGTCAACGGACCGGAGCCGGCCGATCACGTACAGCTTCCGCGCGCGCGGACAGCGATGCCTGGCCCGTGACCGACGGCGATGCCGGAGGTGGGGGCGATGAGCGTGGCGCTCGGCCTGCTGGCCATCCTCCTGCTCACGTTGGCTACCGGCTACTTCGTCGCGCAGGAGTTCGCCTACGTCACCGCCGACCGGCTCGCCCTGTCACAGCAGGCCGCGGCCGGAAACAAGAAGGCCGCCAAAGCCGTCGCGGTGATGGAGCGGCTGTCGTTCATGCTGTCCGGCGCCCAGCTCGGCATCACCGTCACCGCGCTGGTGGTCGGCTTCATCGCCAGGCCCGCTCTGGCCGAACTCATCGCCCCCGCACTGACGGCGTTCGGCATGCCGCAAGGAGCGGTGGACGCGCTGGCGCTGGCGATCGGCTTCGCCCTGGCCACCATCATCCAGATGGTGCTCGGCGAGCTGGCGCCCAAGAACCTCGCCCTGGCCCGGCCCGAGCCCCTGGCCCGGGCGCTGGCCTCCTCCACCTTGATCTACCTCAAGGTCGCCGGGCCCGTCATCAAGCTGTTCGACACCGCAGCCAACAAGCTGCTGCGCGCCGTCGGCATCGAACCCGTCGAAGAGCTGCACCACGGCGCAACCCTCGAAGAGCTCGGCCACATCATCGGCGAGTCCGAGGCCCACGGCCGCCTGCCCGGCAGCCAGGCCGACGTGCTGGAACGCGCCCTGGCCTTCTCCGAGCACACCGCCGAGGAAGTCATGGTGCCCCGCGTGGAGGTGATCGCCGTCGCCACCTCGGCCACCGTCGCCGAGCTGGACGAGCTCATCGCCGCGCGTGGCCACACCCACTACCCGGTGCTCGGCGCCACCCTGAACGACGTGGTGGGGGTGGTCAGCCTGCGTGACGTGGCCGCCGTACCGCCCGCCGAGGCGGCCACCACCCGCATCGCCGGCATCGCCCGTCAGGTGCTGATCGTGCCGTTCTCCGTGTCCCTGCCTGATCTGGCAGGCCAGTTGCACGACCGAGGCGAGGAAGTGGCCTGCGTGGTCGACGAGCACGGTGGTCTGGCCGGCCTGGTCACCTGGGAAGACGTGGCCGAAGAACTGGTGGGCGAGATCGCCGACGAGAACGACACCGAGTCGCCGCGTGTGCTCCGGCGCGGCGACGAATGGGAGCTGGACGCCGCCTTGCGCATCGACGAGATCGCTTTGGCAACCGAGCTGAACCTGCCGGACGAGGACGAGTACGACACCCTGGCCGGGCTCATCCTGCACCGGCTCGGCCGCTTCGCCGTACCCGGCGACGTCATCACCGCCGATCTGCCGGCGACCCTCGATCCGCAGGCGCCCACACACACCCGGATCAGAGTGTTGACACTGGACAGACACGTCCCCGAACGCGTCCGCCTCACCCCCTACCGGTCCGACAGCCCTGATCCCCATGGTCGGGACGGCCACGATGGCAAGGAGCAGCCGTGAACCTGTCCATCGGCCTGGCACTGACGCTTGTGCTGCTGGTCGGCAACGGCTTCTTCGTCGCGGCCGAGTTCGCTCTGGTCGCCGCCAAGCGCCACCGACTGGAGAAGGCCGCCGCCCAGGGCAGCAAGGCCGCCGCCGCGGCACTGTCAGGCATCAAGGAACTGTCACTGATGCTGGCCGGCGCCCAGCTCGGCATCACGCTGTGCTCGCTCGGTCTGGGCGTGGTCTCCGAACCGCTGATCGCGGGCACGCTCACTCCGCTCTTCTACGCTATCGGACTGCCGGAGGCCGCCGCGCATGCGGTCGCGTTCGTGATCGCGCTGGCCATCGTGACGTTCCTGCACATGGTGCTGGGCGAGATGGCGCCGAAATCCTGGGCGATCGCCCATCCCGAACGCTCGGCGACCCTGCTTGCGCTGCCGTTCCGCGGCTTCACCCTGCTCGTGCGCCCACTGATCAGCGCTCTGAACGCCGTCAGCAACGGGCTGCTGCGGCTGGTCAAGGTGCACCCGCGCGAGGAAGGCGCCAACCCGCGCACTCCGGAGCAGCTGCAGCACCTGGTAGCCGAATCCCGCCGGCTCGGCCTGATCGAAGCCGACGACCACGCCGTGCTCAGCCAAGTCCTGCGCGCCCCAAGCGCCGACATCACCGCACACATCATTCCGCCGGAGCGGATCGACACGGTGCCCGCCACCGCCACCGGCCAAGAGGTGATCGATGCCTGCCTGCGCGTCCAACGCTCCCGCCTGATCGTCGGCACCCCCACCGACCCACTGGGCGTCGTGCACATTCGCGACGCCTACCTCGCACGCCGCCGCGGCACCGCCACCACTGCCAGGAACCTCGCCTACCGAATCCCCACCCTGCCGGCCGGTGCCTCCGTGTCTAGCGCTGTCGCTCGGCTGCGCGCCGCCCGTAGTCAGATCGCCCTTGTCCGCACCGAAGACGGCGCCATCAAGGGCATCGTCAGCCTCGACGACCTGCTGACCACCCTGCTCGTCCCCACGTGAGCACACGCTGCCCACCTGATGGAAACGAAATAGGAACGCCAGCAGAACCGTCGGGGGACGGCCGTGCCTGCCGCGTACCTTCGTGATGGCCTGTAGCGGCACCTCATGCAGGCGCTGCCACATCCCGGCCTTGCCCCCTGGATGCCGAATCGCCGCTGAGGTTGAGGCAGCCGTGCGGTCTCACTTTCGCCGGCTGTCCCGACGCGCCGGACTCATTCGTCGAACGGATAGGGGCAGATGGCGCGGCGAACTGGGAGGCAGGCCCGTGAGCACGACCGCCGAGAGGCCAGGGCGAGTGTTCGCCACGACGAAGTCTTCGCTCACGCGATTTTGATCGCTGCCGTCATCCATCACGTTCGCAGGAGAGAGGAAAACCGATGAGAGATCTGCAGGTTATCGCCGACCGCGTCGAGATCGAGGCGCTGCGGGGCGAACACGTCGACGCGGCGATGGTCGGCGACTACGACCGTTTCGCGTCGCTGTTCACCAAGGACGCGGTGTGGCGGATCCCCCCGGCCAACATCGAGTTCACCGGGCGGAAGGAGATCCGCGCCGGTATCGAACGGCTGCAGGACGCGTGGGAGTTCTGGGTGCAGAACGTGCACCCGGGCACGATCCAACTCGAGGGTGACACGGCGACCGGCCGGGAATCCATCTTCGAGCTCGGTCGCCAGCGCGACGGCAGGTCGGTCGTCATGTACGGCCTGTTCCACGACCGCTACCAGCGCACCCCGGATGGCTGGAAGTTCGCCGAGCGCGTCCTCGATCCCAGGTACCTCGACACCACTGCGCTGACGGGTTCGGCTCATGTGACCTGGGACACCGCCGACCCAGAGGCCGGAAACACCCCCTTGGCGGAAGGAACCCGGTAACCGTCTGGACGAGCCACATCAGAGATGTGGTCCTGCCGGCTGATCCGGCAACGCAACATCTCGGGTGAGTTGGCTTCGAGGATGGTGCCGCCGAAGGCGAGCCGACCTGGGGTCGGTGAAGGCCTTGGTCCAGCCACCGACGGACTCTGCGGCGAATTTGCGACGCGCCGTCATTGGACTACGGAGGGTCCAGCGGGCCGGAGGCACGCAGTGCGGCGCTCAGCCCGAGGGGGTTCCCAAGAGAGTTTTGTCCTATAGCGCGCAGAAGGTGCAGAACGGCGGACTGATGGAGCAGTTGACCCGTTGAGAACGTACGGCGGGACCGGTCAACCGGTCCCGCCGTACGACGCCGAAGTCGAGCAGCCGCTGCGGCGCCGGCTACGCGTCAGCTCGCGTTAACGACAAGAGAGGGCTTGTGGGCGGCTGCGACGCATGAGAGATTCTACCTCCAACGTTGAAGGTCTAACCTCTTTGATGGGAGCTCCCCCCTATGCAGCCCCCGAGCCCCCGCTATCAGGGCTACCGATCATTCGGCTACCTGGAGCCGCACACCGACTACAAGGTCTTCGACCTCGCGCCCGAAATCGGCCGGGTCCCTCCCTACGACCTGGGACTGTCCTCGGAGCAGACCGAGCGCGTCACCCGGATCCTGACCAGCCACATGGCGATCTCGCTGCACGAGCACCCGAAAATCCTCACGGCGGACCCCTCCCGGCTGCGCGACTACAACAGGACCGGCCGTAACGCGATCGGCTTCGAGGGCCTGGCGCGCTCCGGCATGACCGCGTTGTTCGACAACTTCATGAACGGCACCAACTGCGTCACCAGCGAGCACGGCTGGAAGTGGGACGACGTCATCTACGACCTCGGCCTGCGCTTCGCCGACCTGGCGAAGCAGGACTTCGTGGTGCCGGCGCGCACGGTGGCCGAGATCGAGCAGGCCAAGGCGACGGGGCGCCTGGCGCTCGTGGCCGGCCTGGAGGCCGCGACCATGATCGAGAACGAGCTGGACCGGCTGGACATCCTGTACGGCTTCGGCGTGCGCCAGATCGGCATCGCGTACTCGATGGCCAACCAACTCGGCGGCGGCCTGGCCGAGACCACCGACGGCGGCCTGACCCATTTCGGCCGCCGGGCCGTGACCCGCATGAACAAACTCGGCATGGCCATCGACATCTCCCACTCCGGCGACCGCACCTGCCTCGACGTCATCGAGCACTCCAACGTGCCCG
>NZ_JAAAHR010000126.1:0-28692 GCF_009908215.1 Nonomuraea sp. K271
GCCGTGTGTTCGGGCGGGCGGCGCAGGCAGCGCCGGGCCGCCGGCGTGACATGCGAGGGCGGCAGCAGGAGCGCGGCGATCGCCACCGGTACGGCGACCACGGGCGCCACCGCCGCGGCCACCCCGATGGCCAGCGCGCGTGCCGCCACGTCGGCGAGGGCGTGCCGCAGGGATCGTTCGGGCGTGATGCCGCGCTCGCACCACAAACGCAGCCGGTCGAACGACCAGGCGGTGGCCCATCCCATGAGCGGCCGGAGGACGAGCCGGTCGGCGATCCGGCCGAGGCGCCCCCAGCGCGGCTCGTAGTCGTAGCCGGTGAGGAACCGGATGCCGTCTCCGGTCGGGAGGTAGCGCCAGTAGCCGCGGCCCCGCGCGATCGGTGAGAGGGGATGCGGGGAGGCGAAGAGGAGAGCCGAGGTGCGGGTGCCGTCGGGGCGCCGTTTCTCGCCCGCGGCGATGCCCGTTCCCGAGATGAGGAGACCGGGCAGGAGGCGGACCGCGTACCTGAAGCGCTGCGGCTCACTCTCGGCGCGGGCCAGGTGGTCGATGTGGGTGAAGCGCAGATCCCAGCGCCGGTGCTGCGCCGGATCCTGGGTGCGGTGCCAGAGCAGGTCGAGCTCGGTTCGTATGCGTGCCTCGATGTACAGCTGCATGTGCCGTCCTCTCGCGGCATCCCGTTTGAGCGATCGCTCAAGTGTACGATTTGAGCAGCCGCTCAACAAGGCCGCAGGCGCATGACCTTTTTCGCTCGTTATATGTCCCGATATGCCGCGTATTTCCACTAGTTGCCGATCTAATGTGGAGCCGGTTCCAGGGGGGACCAACGAATCGGCACATCGAGGAGCAGATCATGTTCGCAATCTCGCGCCGCCCGCTGCGGCGATTCGCCGGCACAGGGGCAGCCGCTTTCCTGCTCTCCGCGGCAGTGATCGGCTTGGCGCCCGCACCGGCCTCAGCACATTCCCTGTCCGACATCGTGCGCTCGTCGGACGGATGCGGCTGGTCATCCGGGTCCTACACCAACCAGGACTCCCGCTCCGCCATCAACCGCAACGGCTCCAGGTACGGCACGGTGTACCTGCTGTGGAGCGGCGCGTACGGGGAGAACTGCGTGGTGACCCGCAAGGAGAGCTGGCACGGCACCCTCACCTGGACCGTGGCCGAGCTCCACTACCGCAGCTCGGGCAGCGGCGCCGAGGGCGTCGTGCGGGACGGGGACCAGTACGGCCACTACGCCGCCGTCACCCAGAAGACCGCAGGACACTGCGTGCGGTTCCTCGGCTCGATCAGCAGCGGCGGCCACGGCGGCCCGCTCGCCACGGGCAGCCGCGACGATTGGGGCAACTGCGGCTGACAGCGCGGCGCGAACCGGGTCGTGGCTCAGCTAGCGGAGACGAGCCCGACCCGGTAGGCGAGGACGACCGCCTGCACGCGGTCGCGCAGGTCGAGTTTCGTCAGGATCCGCGACACGTATGTCTTCACGGTCTCGACGGTGATGGACAGTTCGGCGGCGATCTCCGCGTTCGACAGGCCGGCGGCGATCTGTACGAGCACCTCCAGCTCACGGGGCGTCAGCGCGCGTACGACCTCCTGCCGGGCCGGATTGGCGGTTTCGGCGGGGCGCAGGCGGCCTGCGTAGTGGCCGATGAGGGTGCGGGTGACGGCGGGGGCCAGCAGGGACTCGCCGCGGACGATCGTCCGCACGCCGTTGACCAGCTCCGCCGGCCTGGTGTCCTTGAGCAGGAAGCCGGCCGCCCCGGCCCTGAGGGCTTCGTAGACGTACTCGTCGACGTTGAAGGTCGTGACGACCAGCACTTTCACCGGGGTGGCGACGCCGGGCCCGGCCAGTTGCCTGGTGGCCTCGATGCCGTCGAGGACGGGCATCCGGATGTCCATCACGACGATGTCCGGGCGCAGCCGCCGCGCCGCCTCCACCGCCGCGCGGCCGTCGGCGGCCTCCCCGACCACCTCCATGTCGGGCTGGGCGGAGAAGATGGTGACGTAGCCGGTCCGTACGAGCTCCTGGTCCTCGCAGATGAGCACCCTGATCGGCGTGTCGGTCATGTCCGGCTCCCGGCGGAGGTGGAGGCGGGGACCGAAGCGGGGATGGAGGCGGGGATGGAGGCGCGGACGCTGAACCCGCCACCGGGCCCGCCTGCGGCGACCAGGTCGCCATCGAGCGTGCGCAGCCTGCGGCGCAGCCCTTCCAGGCCGCGCCCGCCCGAGGGCACGGCGGGCGCCGCGCCGGCGGGCCCGTCGCTGGTCACCTCGATGGCGATGCGTTCGGGGTCGTGGTGCACCGTGACCCGGGTGGGCCGTCCTGCCGCGTGTTTCACCGCGTTGGTGAGCGCCTCCTGAACCACCCGGTAGGCGGCCAGCTCGACGTCCGCGGGCCGGGGCCGCGGCTCCCCGTGCTCGGCCAGCTCGACGGGCTGGCCGGACGCGCGGGCCTGCTCGACCAGCTCGCCGATCCCGACCAGCGCCGGTGTACGGTCGTCCGCGGCGCCCGGCTCGCCGGTCGCCTCCAGCACGCCGAGCAGGTGCCGCAGCTCCGTGAGGGCCCGCCGCCCGGTGTCGCCGATGGAGGCGAGCCCGGCCTCGGCCCGGTCGGGCGCCGCGCCGACCACCAACCCTGCCGCGTCGGCCTGGACCACCATGGCGGTCACATGATGCGTGACCACGTCGTGCAGCTCGCGGGCGATGCGTGCCCGTTCGGACGCCTTGGCCACGTCCGCAGCGAGCCGCCGGCGCTCGGCCTCCTCCGCCTGCCGACGGCGCATCCCCGCGCCGGCCAGCCAGACCACCACCAGCATCAGGTAGAAGGCCAGGAAGTCCTGGACCCGATTGGGCGATCCGAGGTCGTGCAGGACGACCGCCAGGGCGGCGTAGCCGGCGCTCGCCGCCGCGGCGAGTCCGTGCCGGAACAGCGCCTGGTGGGCTCCGGCCGCGTACACCGCGAGATACAGCCCGATGCTGGCGAACGTCGGCGGGTAGGACAGCGCCTGGTGCACCGCGAAGGCGGCGCCCACGACCGCCAGACAGGCCGCGGGCCATCGGCGGCGCACGGCCAGCGGCGCGGACTGGGCCAGGACCAGCGCCAGGGCCGGCACGTCCGACGGACGTCCGGGCAGGTCGCCGAGCTGCGCCGAGATGGCGGACAGCGTCGGCACGAACGCCAGCGACGTGAGCAGCGCCGCGAGGGCACCGTCCTTGGCGAACGTGGAGCGAGCACGCCAGGAGCCCGGCCAGGAACGGACGACGCCCGGGACGTTCGCGAACATCCGGCAAGACTAACCACTGCGTCCAGGTACCGGTGCTCGGAAAGGATGGGGGACCTGCGGCCGGGGCAGGTGCCGTTCCCAGGCCGGGAGCTGGTTGACTTGGGGCCATGCGCACTGTCGAACCCCAGGTCTTCATCGTCGCCCGTCCGTCGCTCGACTACGACGAGCTGGCCCGCTATCTCGCGGAGGTCGGCGGCGAGAGCTGGCTGGAGCGGCTCGACCGCGGCGACCTCGACGCCCAGAACCTCGCCGAGTTCGCCGGCCGGCTCTGCTACCGCTCCTTCGAACCCGGGCTCAATCCCAACGTGGTCCGGATCAGGAAGGACCAGGACGACTACCTGCGTAACATCCTGGCCAGCGCGCACGGCTCCGTGCTTGAGCACATCAGCTTCAGTTTCGTGCTGCACAACGTGAGCCGCGTCCTCACCCACGAGCTCGTCAGGCACCGTCCCGGCGTGGCGATCTCGCAGGAGTCGCTGCGGTTCGTACGCCTGGACGAGCTGCCGTTCTGGTTCCCCGAATGGGCGCAGGAGGACGACGAGCTGATGAAGCGGGCCACGGCCGTGCTGGAGCAGCTGGAGCAGTTCCAGCGGTGGATGGCCGGCCACTTCGGCCTCGACGAGGAGGGCGTGCCGTTCTCGGAGAAGAAGCACCGCACGTCGTTCATGCGCAGGTTCGCGCCCGAGGGCCTGGCGACCGGGCTGGTGTGGACGGCCAACGTGCGCACACTGCGCCACACCATCGAGGCCCGCACCGCCGTCGGCGCGGAGGAGGAGATCCGCCTGCTGTTCCAGCGCATCGGCGAGCTCGTACGCGAGGAGGCGCCCGCCCTGTTCGGCGACTACGTGGTGGAGGACGGAGCCTGGGTGCCGGGCTGGCGCAAGGTGTGACCATGCGGGCGCTCCCCCGGCTTCACGAAAGCTTCACGGTCCGGCGTGTACGCACCACACGATGCTCTGGTGGACTGTCCGGATATGGCCGGTGTGGTGCGTGCGGCTCCCCCTGAGGCACAGGCCCTTCCGGTGACCGATGGCAGGGACGAGCATGAGTACACAACGCATTCTGGTCGTTGACGACGAGCCCAAGATCCGGATGACGCTCCGCGGCTATCTGGAGGCGGACGGCTTCGAGGTCCTACAGGCTCCGGACGGGCCGCTGAGTCGCCCGTGAACAGCCCGACCTGGTCGTGCTCGACGTGATGTTGCCCGGACTCGACGGGTTCGAGGTGCTGCGCCGGATCCGGGCGACCAGCCAGGCGCCCGGTGATCCTGCTCACCGCCAGGACAGAGGAGGTCGACCGGATCATCGCCTTCACCGCGGGTAGCGACGACTACGTCACCAAGCCGTTCAGCGCCCGCGAGCTCGCGCTGCGGGCGCGGGCCATCCTGCGCCGCGCCGAGATTTCCGGTCAGGCCGCCGAGGACCGGACCCTGCGCTTCGACGGCCTGGTCATCGACCCGAACACCCGTACGGTCACCGTCGGCGCCGACCGCACGCCGGAGTTGTCCGCGCTCGACTTCGACCTGCTGGTGGCGCTGGCCCAGGCGCCGGGCCGGGTGTTCACCCGCCGCGGGCTCATCGAGCACGTGTGGGGCAACGACTTCTTCGGCGACGAACGCGTGGTCGACGTTCACGTGCGCACGTTGCGGCGGGCGCTCGGCGACGACGCGAGCACTCCGAGGACGTCAACCGGCTGGCCGCGGGGCTCGCCGACGTCGAACGGCGCCGCGCCCGCCTGGTCTCGGAGATCGCCCACGAGATGCGTACGCCCATCACCATCCTCAGCGGCCAGATCGAGGGCATGGCCGACGGCATCTTCACCCGCTAGCCCGGTCCGCCACTGGCGATCAGCTGGACCATCAGCTCAGGACCGCTGATCGGCCTGGTCGCCCTGATCGTCGTCGGCTGGCGGCGCGTCCGCCCGCGGGCGTCCTGACAACGCGCGGTGCACGCGGAGCGTCTGTCCGCGTGCACCGCGCTCACCCAGGTGTCAGCCGAGAGAGGTGACGACGTCGGCCAGCACGTCGGGCATGGAGAAGAACGGCGAGTGGGAGGCGTCGAGCGTGACCACGGACGTCGGGTTGTCAGGGAAGGCCGCGTCGGCCTCGGCGACGAACGTCGCCTGCACGGTCGGGGTGATCGCCCTGTCCTTGGTGCAGGTGACGTACGTCCGCCGCACCGAACCCCAGCCGTCACGGGTCAGGGTGGTCGTGCCGACCATGACGCCGGCCGGACCGTCCGGCGTCAGCAGGCCGGTGGCGGCGTCGGCGAGGGCACGGTCGACGTCACCGTAGAACGCCTCGTAGAGTCGCCGGCGGTAGACCGGGTCGCCCGTGGCGAAGTCCAGCCGGATCGCCCCTATCCGGGCGGGGTCGCCCTGCACCAGCGGCACGACCAGTCCGTCGGCGGCCTCCGGCAGCTCCGAGTACGCCGCCGCCGGCACGCCGGACGCCGGCATGTACGCGGCCACGTACACCGCGTGCGCGACCAGTTCGGGCTGCTGCTGGGCCACTCGCGTCAGCACGGGACCGGCCGCGCTGTGGGCCACCACCGTTACCGGCTCACCGCCGCCGATCTGCTTGATCTGCGAGGTCAGTAACGCGGCCGCGTCGTCGAGGGTCACGTTCGCGACGGGCGAGACCTCCGTACCGACGGCCTCGGGGTCGTAGGGCTGTTCGGTGAACCAGCGGGGCCTGCGGGCATACAGCCCGTGCCCCGCCATGTCCACCGCGACGGCCAGACGGCCGGCGGCAACCACGTGGGGGACGACTTCGCTCCAGCACCAGGATCCGTGCCAGAAACCATGAACGAACAGCAGCGGGGTGGCCGAGGGCATAGAAGGCTCCCTGATTGACGGATACGACGTTCTCTGCGCCGGCGGGACGCTCGCACGGGATTCAGGGCGCGAGCCTGACGGGCAGGGCGCGGTACCCGTTCGAGACGAACGACTCCAGCGGCAGCAGCTCACCGGGCGCGGCGGCCAGGGCGAGATCGGGGAAACGCTCGAACAGCGCGGGCAGCGCGATCCCGGCCTCCAGCCGGGCCAGCGGCGCGCCGACGCAGTGATGCACGCCGTAGCCGAAGGCCAGATGGTCCTTGACCGTGCGAGTGACGTCGAACCGGCCGGCGTCCGGCCCGTGCACGAGCGGGTCGCGCCCGGCGGCGCCGTAGCAGGCGAGGATGGCTTCGCCCGCGCGCAGCGTGACGCCGTCGCCGACGTCGATGTCCTCGACGGCGAAGCGCAGCGGCATGTTCGGCACGGGCGCCTGGTGGCGCAGCGTTTCCTCGATCGCGTCGTCCCACGTGGCGCCCCCGCCGCGGACGCGGGCGAGCTGGCCTGGGTCGGTGAGCAGCGCGACGATCGTGTTGCCGAGCAGGTTGACGGTGGTCTCGTGGCCCGCGCTCACGAACAACGCCAGCGTGTCCACCAGCTCCTCCTCCGACAGCGGCGAGGTGTCGTCGCGCGCGGCGATCAGGTCGGAGGAGAGGTCGTCACCGGGCCGTTCGCGTTTCTCCGCCACCAGGTCCCTGAGGAGCCCCTGCAGGCGGGGAAAGGCGGCGGCGCTCTCCTCGGGCGCCTTGCCCACGTTGAACAGCAGGTCCACGCAGCGGGACACCTCCACGCGGGTGGCCTCGTCAGCGATGCCGAACAGCTCGCAGATCACCTTGATCGGCAGCTGGTAGGTGTAGCGGTCGCGTAAGTCGATGGGAGCGCCCGCAGGCAGGCCGGCCAGGTCGTCCAGCAGGTCACCGGTGATCGCCTCGATGCGTGGGCGCAGCGCGGTGACGCGGCGCGCGGTGAAGGCGCCGGCGATCAGCCCGCGCAACCGGCGATGGTCGGCCCCGTACGCCGTGAGCATGTTGCGCACGGCCACCCACGGGAACAGGGGCCAGTCCATGGGAATCTCGCCCTTGATCCAGGCAGGCCAGTGCCGGCCGGCGTCCTTGGACACGCGTGGATCGACGAGCAGCCGCCTGAGCAGAGCCTGGTCGCTCACCGCCCAGGCCCGCACACCGCCGGGCATTTCGACGCGGGCGACCGGGCCGAGCGCGCGAATGCGTTCGGCCTCGCCGAGGACGTCGCTACCGCTGGGATCGATGACGAAGGGATCGTTGTCCATGCTTTCCTCCGGAATTTCGGAAGCGGGCCGCACGGCCACGCCAGGAAGCCGGCCACGCCCAGCCCGTTGGAACGACATTCTGATGAACGTGCCGTTCATTCGGCCGGACGCTGTTTCGAGTAAACCCTGCGAATGGCGGCTTTCTGCCGTGCGTGTGACGCAGAACACTCCTGCCCTCGCTATACAACGCGGGAATCATGTGGTGCGTACGACGGAAAACGTGAAGTTCTCATGAAATGGGAAAGGCAGGGGCAACATGTTCTTTCGCGAGAAGAGACGCTTCACGCAAGTTTCACGGCGCGACCCGTAGATGACACACGATCCTTGAGTTCTATTGCGGAGCATAAGCCGGAAACGCGACTTCGAGAGCTGGCTAATGGAACGCAGAAGTTTTCTCAGAACATCGGCCGCCGCGACGGGCGCCGCCGCGCTCGGATCGCTGGCGACGTCTGCGGCGTCGGCCGCGCCCGGACCGAAGCGCAAAGGGCCGCTGCGGGTCCAGATCCTGATGTTCGAAGGAGTGGAGGTGCAGGACTTCGCAGGCCCGCTCGAAGTGCTGGGTCTCGTGCAGTCCGGCGGCGGGCCGATGCGGGTCACCCTGGTGAAGCCGGGCGCGCCCGGCCAGGTGGCCTGCGTCCTCGGCCTCCAGGTCGACGTCGCGACGACCTGGAACCCGACGGCCGCCGACGTGCTCGTCGTGCCCGGTGGCGGGGGCCTGGACAACCGTCCCGGCATCTCAAGGACAAGCAGGTCCTCGCGAACGTCGTACGGGCGCACAAGGCAGGGGGGATCATGACCGGCGTCTGCAGCGGAGTCATGCTGCGGCCGCCGGGCGGACCCGGGGCCGCCCGTGCACGACCCACAGCGCCTCCAAGGCCGCACTCGCCGCGCAAGGAGGGAAGGTCGTCAACGCCCGCGTCGTCGACGACGGCGACCTCATCGCCTCCGGCGGAATCACCTCCGGTCTCGATCTGGGGCTCTGGCTGGTCACCCGCGAACTGGGCGCCGACATCAGCATCCAGGTCGAAGCCGCGATGGAGTGCGAACAGCGCGGCGTGGTCTGGCGACGCTCCTGACGGTGCGGCGGACCAGGGCTGCGCGGCCCTCGGCCACCGTCTACCCGTCGACGGCGAGTGCGGCGCCCGGCCATGGAGGGTTCGCCGGCCGCGGACGTCCATCGGGGCGGGCGACCTCCCAGGCGGCCTCGATCATCTCGAAGATCTCGTCCACCGCGGCCTGCGGATCGGCCGCCTCACGGGCCAGCAGACTGGCGTCGATCACGAACCTGGCGATCGTCCGGCAGGCGGTCGTGGTCTGCGGCAGGCCGAGATCGCCGGCGATGGCCGTCGCCAGCGACTCCGCGTGGCGCAGCCTCATCGACTCTTCGTGCTGCCGCAGGGCGGGGGTTTCGTCGATCATGCGCCAGATCGGGGCGGCTCCGTCGGCCGTGCAATGCCGCACCAGGGCGTGGACCTCGTGGCGCAGGGCGGGGATGAGCGGCTCATGAGGCGCCCGGCCGGTGACCGCCTGCGTGAGGCGTTGCTCGAAGTTCTCGTCCTGCTCGAACACCAGGGCCTCTTTCGAGGCGAAGTGGGAGAAGACCGTGGTGACGGCCACGTCGGCCTCGGCGGCCACGTCACGGATGCCCACCGCGTCGTAACCGCGCTCCAGGAACAGCCGCAGGGCGGTGTCGGCGATCTTGTTGCGGGTCGCGGCCTTCTTCCGCTCACGGCGTCCGGGCGGCACGGTCATGCCATGACACTACCAGGCACAAAACCAGAACCGTTTTGAAACACTAACCGTTAGTGCTACGGTCCTCCGCATGAAGAAGGTGAGCTTCGCCGAGTTCGGCGGTCCGGAGGTCCTGGAAGTCGTGGACGCCGAGGAGCCCCACGCGGGCCCCGGCCAGGTACGCATCGCCGTGCGGGCAGCGGGTGTGAACCCCGCTGACTGGAGGGTTCGTGAAGGCCAGGTGCTGAAGGCTCACCCGGTCGAGCTGCCCTCCGGCGTCGGGATCGACGCCTCAGGAGTGGTGGACGAGGTCGGCGAGGGCGTCGAAGGGGTCAAGGCCGGCGACCACGTGTTCGGCGAAGGGGCGAGCACTTACGCCGAGTTCGCCGTGCTGTCGGCCTGGGCCCGCATGCCCGAGGGCCTGTTGTTCGAGGAGGCGGCCGGTTACCCCGCCGTGGTGGAGACCGCGCTGCGCATCATCGGCCAGGTCGGTGTGCGGGCAGGGCAGACCCTGCTGGTCAGCGGTGCGTCCGGAGGTGTCGGGTCGGCGGTGCTGCAGATCGCCCGCGAACGCGGCGTCAAGGTGATCGGCACGGCTGGGGCCGCGAACCAGGCCTATCTGCGTGGCCTGGGCGCCCTCGCCACGACGTACGGCGAAGGCTGGGTCGAGCGGGTGCGGCGGCTCGGCCCCGTCGACGCGGCCCTCGACCTGGCCGGTTCCGGCGTGATCCGCGAGCTCGTCGAGCTGACCGGGGACCCGGGGAAGGTGGTCTCCATCGCCGACCTCGGCGCACCGGAGCTCGGCGTGCGGTTCGCCGACGTGGCCGGCAACATGCACAACGCGCTCGCCGAAGCCGCTCACCTCATCTCGCGGGGAAGGCTTCACATCCCCATCGCGAAGTCGTACACGCTCGACGAGGCCGCGCAGGCGCACATCGACAGCCACGCCGGCCACACGCGCGGCCGCCGGGTCATCATCGTCTGAAGCGCCGCCATCCGCCCGCCGCACGCGGACACCACTGCCCACGGCGGGATCAGCCGGGCGCCACCGGCTGCCTGAGCACCGTCCTGGGCCGTGGATCGGTGAACTCGGTCAGGTACAATCGACGGCCGCTCCGGACGCGCGGGCCCGCTCTCACGCCGCCTCGGCCCTCCCCGGCTCGGGTACACCGGGCAGCGGCAGCAGCAGGTGCCATCGCCACTGATCGCGCGGTACCTCCAGCGGCGACCGGGTGGTGTCCTCCACCCACCAGCGTCCCTCCAGCGGCCCCGCCGGACCGCCCATGGCGGAGGCCACGGCGTACAGGGCGCCGATGGCGGAGACGTGCTCGGCGCCGCCGGGCTCTGCCATGCCGGTGACGTTCAGGCAGGTGACAGGTCCGTAGTGGACCACTTTCGGTGTCACTACTCCTCCAGGGGAATCATCAGGTGGGTGATCAGCCGGTCGGGCGGGGTGGTCGCCGGGTCCGACACGTACACCTCGCGGATCGGGCCGCGGACGGGGCCGACCCGCTCCGCGCACCAGGACAGCAGCGCGTACGCGGTCAACCCGATCTGGTCGTACGGTCCGACGTGCGTGGCGCGGGCGAACCGGCCGCCCGGCAGCACGTCCGGCTCGGCCCCCGCCACCCGCTCCTCGCAGACCAGAGCGACGGTGACGGGGACGGGCTCGCCGAAGTCGAGCGGGAACAGGCCGATGAGCTCAGGCGCGACGTCCGGCGGCCCGGCGCGCAGCAGACCGGCGATGGCCGCCGAGGTGGCCGCGCCGATCTCCGACGGATCCGCCGCCGCCGTCGTGACCACCGCCACCCGCCGCGCCGGTTCTGTGACCACCGTGATCGGAGGGGACGGCAGGCCCTCCGCCATGACGCGTTCCAGGGCGGCCAGCGTCGATCGGCGCCTGGCCAGCTCGGCTTCCAGCCGCTCGTGCACCTCCTCCAGGACGCCGGACGTGCCGGACAGCACCTGTGCGATGGCGGCGAGCGGGACGTCGAGCGAGCGCAGCAGCCCGATCGACAGCGCGGCGCGCGCCTGCTCCTGCCGGAAGTAGCGATAGCCGGTGTGCTCGTCGACGTACGCGGGCACCAGCAGGCCGAGCTGGGCGTAGTGCCGCACCTGTTTGACGCTCAGCCGGCTGAGCCTGGCGAACTGCCCGATCGGCAGCAGTCCCTCGTCCATGCCCCCAGCATGGTGTCTCCCTCTGTGGGATGGTCCACCCGGCGTGGTCAGCCGGCGTTTCCTGGGGCGGGTACGGCGTGTTCGGCATCACGGCTGACCTGCTCCCATGCGGCCCAGGTCTCCATCCGCCGCCGGGAGATGTCGAAGGCCAGGTCGTAGACCATGCTGCCGAGCAGCAGCCGCAGCGGCGGGTCCGCGCTGTCGACCAGCTTCAGCAGCGCCTCCGCGGCCAGCCGCGGCGCGCTGTCGATCGAGCCCTCGGCCCACTGTCTTTCCAGCTCGGCGCGCAACGGGCCGTACTCCGGCGCTGGCGACGTCGTCGTCATGTTGGTGTAGAGGTCGGTCCAGTAGCCGCCGGGCTGGACGATGCTGACCTTGACGCCGAACGGTGCGGCCTCCATCGCCAGCGCCTCGCTCATGCCCTCCAGCGCGAACTTGCTCGCGCTGTACATCCCCGTGCTGGGGAAGCCGCCCAGGGCGCCGATGCTGGAGAGCTGCACGATGTGACCGCAGCCCTGAGCGCGCAGGTGCGGCAGGACGGCCTGGCAGACCCACATCGCCCCGAAGAAGTTGACCTCCAGCTGGGCGCGCGCCTGGGCTTCGGTGAACTCCTCGATCATGCCCAAGTACAGGGTGCCGGCGTTGTTCACCACGATGTCGAGCCGGCCGAAATGCTCGACCGCGGTGCCGACGGCGGCGAACACCGCGTCGCGGTCGGTCACGTCCAGGGGCAGGACGAGGAGCCGATCTCCGTACCGGTCGTCGAGGTCCTGTCGCTTGACGGTCCGGGCGGCGGCGGCCACGCGATCGCCGCGCTCCAGCGCGGCGAGGGTGAACGCCCGGCCCAGGCCGCGGCCGGCTCCCGTGACGAACCAGGTGCGGGTGGAGGAGACGGTGTTCGGGGTGCGCATGGGTGGAGCTCCGATCGCATCTGTACGGCGAGACGGTCCGTCTCGTCTTGTGAGGCGACCGTACAACCCCTCCATCACCGAGTCAAGACGGACCGTCTCGTCTCAACCTTTGTTAGGTTGGCGGCATGACGACACAGCGCAAGCCGCCCTCCCCTGCGCCCCGCCGGAACGAGGCCTCCCGGCGGGCCATCCTCACCGCGGCCTTCGCGCTGGTGCAGGAGGTGGGATACGCCAAGCTCAGCATCGAGGGCATCGCGGCGCGGGCCGGCGTCGGCAAGCAGACCATCTACCGCTGGTGGCCCTCGAAGGGAGCGGTCCTCTTCGACGCCTTCCTCATGCTCAGCGAACAGCCGGACACCGGAGACAGCGCCCTGCCCGACACCGGCGACCTGGAGGCGGACCTGAAAGCGGTGCTGCGGGCCACCATCGAAGAGCTCAACGACCCGCGCTACGACGAGCCGATGCGCGCGCTCAACACGGAGATCACGCACGATCCCGCACTCGCCGCCCTCTACGCCGAACGCCTGGACGGCCCCATGAGAGAGCTGAAAAGAGGTCGCCTGCGCAGCGCCCAGCGGGCCGGTCAACTGGCCGGCGACCTCGACCTCGACGTGGCCGTCGACCTGATCTGGGGGCCGCTGCTCAACCGCTGGCTCCAGCGCACCGGAGCGCTCACCCCCGGCTATGCCGACAGCGTCGTCGAGACCGCGCTCAACGGACTGCGCCCACGCCCCTGACTCGTAGGCGTGACCCGTCACGGTAAGGTCGGCGGCGTGTCGACGCCGGGACACCGAGACGAGCCGATGACCAGCACCGCGCACGAGTCCCGTCCAGGGGCCGGGGGCCGGTTGCTGGTGCCCGCGTTGATGTTCATCGCCCTGGTCGTGGCGGTGGTGGGCAGCTTAGGGGCGCCGCTCATCACCGAGGTCGCGGGCGAGTTCGGTGTCCCGCTGGCCGCCGCCCAGTGGACGCTCACCGCCCCGCTCCTGGTGGGAGCGGTCGCCACCCCCGTGCTCGGGCGCCTTGGCGCCGGGCCGCTCAGGCGCCAGGTCATCATCGTCACCCTCGCGGTGGTGGTGGCCGGCAGCCTGCTGACCGTGGTGCCGCCGGCGTTCGGCTGGCTGCTGGCCGGGCGCGTCGCCCAGGGCGCCGGCCTGGGCCTGCCCGCGTTGATGATGGGCGTGGCCCGCGACCACCTGCCGGGGCAGCGCTCCGGTGCGGCGATCGCGCTGCTGTCGGTGGCGTCCACCGTCGGCATCGGCATCGGCTACCCACTGGCCGGACTCCTCACCTCCGTCGCCGGACTGCGGGCGGCGTACGGGCTCGGCCTGCTGATCACCGCGACCGCGCTGGCCGCGGCCTGGCGGGCGGTGCCGCAGCCGCCCCCGGGCCGGTCGGCGGCCGTCGACGTGCCCGCGGCCGCGCTCCTCAGCGCCGGTCTCATCGCCCTGTCCCTGGCGATCAGCCAGACCACCCTGTGGACCGGGTACCCGGCGCTCGCCGCCGCGCTGCCGGCCGCCGCGGCCGTGCTGCTCACCGCCTGGGTGCGCCGCGAACGCCGGTGCGCCGCCCCGCTGGTGGACCTCTCCCTGCTACGGCACCCGGCAGTGGCCGGCGCCAACGTGATCATGCTCCTCGGCGGGGTCGGCATGTACCTGCTGCTGTCCCTGGTCACCCGCTACGTGCAGACGCCCGAGCCGGCCGGGTACGGCTTCGGCCTGGACGTCTTCGTCGCCGGCCTGGTGCTCGTGCCGTTCTCGGTGCTGGGCTTCGCGGGCGGCAAACTGGTGCCCCGGCTGCGCGGGCGGGCCATGACGGTCCTGGCCGGCGGGAGCGGCGTTGTCCTGGCGGCGCTCGTGGCGTTCGCGCTCGCCCGCGGCCACCTGTGGCTGGCGTTCGCGGTCATGGGCCTGCTCGGGCTGGGCGTCGGCGTCTTCGCCGCCGCGATGGCGACCACGATCCTGGCCGCCGTCCCGCCGGAGGAGACCTCCAGCGCGATGAGCGTCAACCAGGTCGTGCGCAGCGTCGGCTTCTCCATCGGCAGCGCGCTCGCCGGGCTGGTGCTCGCCGCCCACACCGGCGCCGGCTCCACCTTCCCCGCCGAAACCGGCTTCACCACCGCCGCCTGGGCGGGAACGGCCGCGATGGCGCTCGCGATGGTCATCAGTCTGGCGCTACGACGCACCGCCACCGCACCCTCGGCCTGACAACCGAGTCGCCTCGCACAGACACAGGCCCGCGAACGACCCGAAGGCCACAGAAGAGACCGGAACACACCGCCCAGAACGTGAGACATCACCGTCAACGGCGGGATCAGCGGGCCGAAGGCACGCAGTGCGGCGCCCAGCCCGAGGGGTTTCCCAAAAAGCTTGTCCGCCTTCCCCCAAACCAGACGAACAGCTCACAACGGCGGCCCGGCACAACACATAGCAGGACAACGGCCGCCCTGCGGGGCCGTCACAGTGCGGGAGTGCGAGGTGAGGCCCCGTTCGTGACCCGCAGGAACTCCAGTTTCTCCGCGTCTGCGGATCCCGCGGCCACCGTGTAGACGACGAGCCGGACGTCGCAGCCGGGCACGGTGAGCACGTCGCAGTCGCACGTCACGTCGCCGACCTGCGGGTGGACGATGATCTTGCGGGCTGAGACGTGCCGGCCGACCGCCCCTCCGTCCCACAGCCGGGCGAACTGCGCGTTGCTGGAGCGCAGTTCGGCGATCAGGTCGGTCAGCCCGCGGTCGTGGGGGTGGTCGACGAGTGCCGTACGCAGGTCGGCGATCAGGGCGCGGTTGAGAGCGTCGCCGTCGTTGAGCACGGGCCAGGCGGCGAGCCCGCTGGGCCCGGTGGCGAAGACCGCCCGCACCAGGTTGCGCTCGGCCCACGTCCGCGCGCCGGGGTCGCCCAGCAGCGCCGCCCACGCGGAGGTCCAGGACAGCAGGGTCCAGTCGGCGCTGAACACCCCGACGGGGAACTCCCCGAGGCGTGCCAGCATGCGCTGCACCCCCGGCGGGACGTGCGTGGAGATCGTGCCTTCCCGTGGCGGGAGGAGCCCGGCCAGCCGGTACGCGTGGTCACGCTCCACCGGGTCGAGCTGCAGCGCCCTGGCCAGGCTGGCGACGACCTGCGCGGAAGGGCTGGTGGCACGCCCTTGCTCCAGCCGTACGACGTAGTCGACCGACAGCCCCGCGATCTCGGCCAGTTCCTCGCGGCGCAACCCCGCGGCGCGTCGCCCGCGCGTCGGGATCCGCCCGACGTCGGCGGGAGAGAGCCGGTCGCGCCAGCGGCGCAGGGCCTTGCCGAGGGTCTCGTCCACGAGTCCATCATGCCCAAGGTTGTGCTGTTCTGCCTGGTACTGGCGGTCCCACCGTCGCGGAGGGTACTGGTTCGGCTCTCGCCGCCGGGCGCAGGGTGAGCTCATGACCACAACGTTCATCACAGGAGCCAACAAGTCCCTCGGGTACGAGACCGCGCGCCGGCTGATCGAGGCCGGCCACACCGTGCTCGTCGGCGCTCGCGATCCAAGGCGCGGGCGGGCGGCGGCCGACGCGCTCGGTGCCCGTTTCGTGCGGATCGACGTGACCGACGACGCGTCGGTGGCCGCGGCCGTCGCCGACGTCGAAGCGCACGAGGGGTTCGTCGACGTGCTCGTCAACAACGCGGGCGTGCACGGCACGCACGAGCCCGCCGACCGGATCACAGCCGCCGACGCCAGGGAGGTGTTCGAGGTCAACGTCGTCGGGCTGGTACGGGTGACGCACGCCTTCCTGCCCCTCCTGCGCAGGTCGGCGAACCCGGTCGTCGTCAACGTGTCGAGCGGCATGGGGTCGTTCGCGGTGACGCACGACGCCGGACGTACGGAGTCGAAGGTCGTCACGCCGCTCTACACGGCGTCGAAGGCGGCCGTGACGATGTTGACGACGCAGTACGCGAAGGCCTGGACGGATGTGAAGGTGAACGCGGCCGATCCTGGTTACACCGCGACCGACTTCAACGGGCACAGCGGTCCGCAGACCGTGACCGAGGGGACCGACGCGATCGTGGAACTCGCCACCATCGGCGCGGACGGGCCGACCGGGGCCTTCCGCGACCGTTACGGGGCGGTGGCCTGGTGAGGCGTCTCTGAGCTCGTGGCCTGTGGCCGGGCGGCCTGGCCTTCGATGATGCGGTCGAGCCAGTCGCCCAGCAGCCGGCTCTCGGAGGGGGTGAGGACCTCCAGGTCGCCCAGGGAGGCCTTGAGGGTGATGGCGCCGGCGACGACGTCGCTGCCGGTCCGGACGTGCCCGTTGGAGGGGCCGGAGGAGGGATCGGCGGACGGGGCGGACGGGGCGGGCTCGGTGATCGAGTGGATGACCGCTTCCCGCACGATCCTGGCGGCCTCCATGTCGCGCTCGGCCTCCGGCATGGCGATCAGGGACAGCGTGGTGCCGCGCCCGGCCGCGTGGACCACGCGCGCCGCCCGTTCCTCGGGGACGCGCAGCCGGCCGGCCAGGGCGACACGGTGCACGAGGCCGGCGAGGATCTCGGCGGCCTGCTTGGCGCCTTCGGGCTCGGCGCCCGGCCGGGGGCTGCCGTAGATCAGGGCGTAGAGAGCGGGTTCGGCGAGGCCGAAGCCGACGTGCAGGTCCCAACCGCGCCGCAGGTCCTCGACGGGATCGCCGCTGGGGGTGATGCGGCGCTTCTCGGCGATGTAGGCGGCGAGTCCCCGGCTGGCGACGGCGTCCAGGAGCCCCTGCTTGTCGCCGAACAGCCGGTAGAGGATGGGCGCCTGCACGCCTGCGGCCTTGCAGACGGCCCTGGTCGAGACGGCGTCCCTGCCTTCACGCGCGAGAAGGTCAGCCGCGGCGTCGAGGATCGCGTCCCGTTTGTTCGAGCTAGCCATGTATCGATGCTAACAGGCAACAACCCCTACCGATAAACCAACTGCTAACACTGTCTTGTTATCGGCTCCACGAAGGTGTTAACGTGAAATTGTTAGCAGTTGAGCAGGGGAGAGAGCTCATGGGTAGCGCAACACGTACCGCCATCGTCACCGGCGGCTCACGGGGGATCGGCCGCGCCGTCGCGGCCCGGCTCGCCGCTGCGGGCCAGAACGTCGCCGTCGTCTACGCCTCCAACGCCAAGGAGGCGGACGCCGCCGTCGGCGAGATCGAGGCGGCCGGCGCCCGCGGCATCGCACTGCAGGCGGACGTGGCCGACGAGCAGCAGGTCGCCGACGCCTTCGACACCGTGGAACGGCTCCTCGGCCCCGTCGACGTCCTCGTCAACGCGGCGGGCGTCATGGCGCTGCAGCCGGTCCGGGAGCTGGACCTGACCCAGCTCGACCGGCTGGTGCGCACCAACGTACGGGGCACGTTCGTCACGGCCAAGGAGGCCGCCCGCCGGATCCGCCCCGGCGGCGCCATCATCGCCTTCTCCACCAGCGTCACCCGCCTGCACCTGCCGGCCTACGGCGCGTACGCCGCGACCAAGGGAGCGGTGGAGGCCCTCGTCCCGATCCTGGCCAAGGAGATGGGCGAGCGCGACGTCACGGTCAACGCGGTGGCGCCGGGCCCCACGGCCACGGAGCTGTTCTTCGAAGGCAAGTCACAGCAGGTCATCGACCGGATCGCCGGCCTGAGCGCGCTGAACAGGCTCGGCACCCCGGAGGACATCGCGCAGGTCGTCGCCTTCCTCGCCGGGCCCGGCCGCTGGATCAACGGCCAGGTCGTGTTCGCCAACGGCGGCGCGGCCTGACTTTCCCACCCAGCCACACCAGAAAGGGACGATCATGGAGACGCACACCACCACAGCACAGCACGCCGTGGACCGGCCCCAGACCGGCCACTTCGTCACCTACACCGCCATCGCTGCCGTGGTCGCGGCCACGGCCGCCTACACCAGCACGGCGCTGGGCCTGGAGGCTTGGGTCATGTTCGCGGGCTGGGTGGCGTGGTTCACCCGGCCGACCTCGGTCCGCCTCGGCATCCACGCCGTCATCTGCCTGTGGCTCGGCATGGCGCTCGCCGTCGTGGGTCACACGATCGTCGGGCTGGCCGCGCCCTTCCTCGGTGCGGCGGCGCTGCCGCTCGGAGTCCTCGTGCTGGCCTCCGTCGCCGTCGGCCTGCGTACGACGCCCGTCGTCAACAACATGCTCGCCTGGTTCGTGGGACTGGTCACCTTCTTCGCCGCGGAGCCCGAGCACATGCTTCCGGGGCTGCTCACGCTGATCGCCGGCACCGCTCTGGGGGCCGTCGCGGGCTTCACCTGCCAGCAGTTGCAGCACCGGTTCGCCACGTAGCGGCCCGGGCCGGGGGCGGAGCGCCGTCCCCGGCCCGGCGCGCCCGACCGACATGAAGGACAGATCAGCCATGCTCCTCATCCCACGTACCGGCGCCGCCGTCACCGCCCTGCTCTGCGCCCTGGCCGTGCTGCCCGGCTGCGCCGCACCGGAGTCCGGCGCCTCACAGACGAGCACCACACCGCAGAGCACCACGGCTGCGGTCGCGCGCGGGCTGGTGCCCGGAGAGGTCACCGAGATCGCCCGCGGCCTGGCCATGCCGTGGGGCCTGGCGTTCCTCCCGGACGGCTCCGCCCTGGTGTCCGAGCGAGCCTCGGCCCGGATCCTGCACGTCCGGCCGGGCCGGGCCCCCGTGCCGATCGGCACTGTCCTCGGCGTCGAGGTGAGCTCCGAGGGCGGCCTGCTCGGGCTGGCCGTCTCGCCCGCGTTCGACAGGGACCGCACCGTGTACGCCTACGTCTCCGCCTCGCCCACCAACCGCGTCGTCACGCTGCGCCTCGCCCCCGACCTGCGCTCCCTGCGCCAGGAACGGGTGATCGTCGAAGGCATCGAGACCGCCGACCGCCACCACGGCGGGCGGCTGCGCTTCGGCCCCGACGGCAACCTGTGGATCGGCACCGGCGATGCCTTCTCCCCCGAGAACGCGGCCGACGACGACTCACTGAACGGCAAGATCCTGCGCGTCCGCCCCGACGGGTCCGTACCGCCGGACAACCCCTCGGGCACCGTCATCTACTCCGGCGGCCATCGCAACGTGCAGGGCATCGCGTTCGGCCCCGACGGCACCGCGTACGCCTCCGAACTCGGCCACCGCACCTGGGACGAGCTGAACGTGCTGCGCCCCGGACGCGACTACGGCTGGCCCGAGTCGGAAGGCGGGGACGGCTCCCACGGCGAACGTCCGATCTTCACCCTTCACCCCGACGACGCCTCGCCGTCCGGCATCGCCGTCGCGGGCGGAGCCGTGTGGATGGGCGCGCTCGGCGGGCAGCGGCTCTGGCGCCTGCCCGTGGACGGGCCCCGAGCGGACGGCGACGCCGTCGCCTACTTCGTCCGGAGCCACGGACGGATCCGCACGGTGGAACCGGCGCCCGACGGCTCCTTGTGGATCACGACCTCCAACACCGACGAGGCGACGTGGGGCGGCACCGACCCCCGGCCGGGCGACGACCGCATCCTGCGCGTCGAACTGGTCCGCCCCGGTTCCTGACCCTTCACCCCAGAAACGGAGACCCACCATGTCCACCGTCCTCATCACCGGGGCCGCCACCGGCATCGGCAACCTCACCGCCCAGGCGCTCACCCGGGCCGGGCACACCGTGTGGGCCAGCATGCTGGACCCGTACGGACGCAATGAAGCGCGCCGCCGCGAACTGCTCGACGTCACCGCGCAGTACGACGGAGCCCTGCGCATCATCGAACTCGACGTCACCTCTCAGGAGTCGGCCGACGCGGCCGTCGCCACCGTCGTGCGGGACGGCGGCGACTTCGACGTCGTGATCCAGAACGCGGGCCACCTGTACGTCGGCTACACCGAGGCGTTCACCGCCGAGGACGTCACCCGTCTCTTCGACATCAACGTCATCGGCGCCCACCGGGTGAACCGGGCGGTCCTGCCCCACCTGCGCGGCCGCGGCGGCGGCACCCTTCTGTACGTCGGCAGCACCATCATCGTCACCACGCCGCCCTTCCTCGGCCCGTACGCGGCGTCGAAGGCGGCGTTCGACACCCTGGCGGTGGCGACGTCGTACGAGGCGAACGCGTTCGGCATCGAGACCTGCATCGTCATGCCCGGCGCGATCACCAAGGGCACCCAGCACTTCCCCAACGCCACACGCGCCGGCGACACCTCCGTGGCGGCGGCCTACGCCGAGCTGGACCCGATGGTGGCGCGCAACGAGGAGGTGACCTCCGCGCTGTTCGTTCCGGGGGTCGACCCGAGCCCCGTCGGGGTCGCCGAGGAGATCACCCGGATTCTCGAGCTCCCGCACGGCGCCAAGCCGTTCCGCAGCGTCGTCGACTACACCAAGTCCGGGGTCGAGGCGGTCAACGAGGTCGCCCGCGGCACCCGCGAGAACTTCGTGCACCGTATGGGGTTCGGCGAACTGCTGACGCCCCGGCGGCAGCGGCAGACCGAGGTCGCCGGGGACGAGTGACAGGCGGCCACGGCCCCACGGCCGGCCGTGGGGCCGCGGGGCCTCAGGCCGGCCGTGCGAGCCCCGCCGGTCTCACGCCAACCGGGCGAGGGCCGCTTCGGCGTTCAGGCAGCCCGCGGTGGCCATGGCCAGGTTGCCCAGGGAGGCGTTGTGGGCGTCGTCGCCGGCCGCGGTCACGCAGTCGGAGATCGTGTGCACGGTGAAGCCCAGGTCGGTGCCGTGCCGGGCGGTCTGCTCGACGGTGAGGTTGGTGGCGACCCCGGTGACCAGCAGCGTGGTGATGCCGCGCGCGGCCAGCCACTCGGGCAGTCCGTTGCCCGCCAGCCCGGACAGCCGCTGGTTGTCCACGACGGTGCTCCGCCCGGCCTGCGCGGCCATCTCCGGGATGATCCCCGTTCCCGGGGCGTCGGGACGGAACGCGGTCTGCGCGTCGCCGACCGACCGCATGAACGCGGTGTTGCGGACGAGGGTGCCGCCGCCGTCGGGCACCGTGAAGCGGGTGAAGACGACCGGCACGTCGCGCGCCATGACCGCGTCGTGGAAGGCCGTGGCCCGCCCGACCACGCCGCTGCGCTCGACGGGTTCCGCGAGCAACCCGCCGAAGAAGCCTTCGGGTTTGATCACGTTGATCTGCCAGTGCAGGGCCAGGACAGCGGTGGCGTCGAGCGAGAAGGACATGATCAGATTCTGCCTCCACGACGGCCGGATCGGGCGGTTTCGAGCAATCGGGTTCGCGGTGACGCGTCAGCCTCCCAGGACGGACAAGCTCCGGCCCTCAGCGGGCCGCGCGTCCTCCCGGCCGATCCGCCTGGCGACGTTCATCGCCCACGGGTGTCCGGTGGCGGGGTCGTGCAGGGCGTTGACGAGCAGTGCCCGTCCCGGTCACGGTCGACGCCGACGGCGTCGGGCGCCTCTCGCCGCCGGTGGAGTCGTCGCTGTACTACATCGCCAGCGAGGCGGTCACCAACGCGATCAAGCACGCGACGCCCGACCGCATCCACAACATCTTCGCCAAGCTCGGCCTCCAGACCGACGACGGCAACCGGCGCGTGCTGGCCGTCCTCGCCTACCTCCGGGCGACCCGGGTCGAACCGGCCGGTGGGGAGGCGGTGGAGGCGCGGTAGACCATGGACACGGGCAGGACGACGTCCCCCGGCGGTCCGGACGCGATGCGTTCGAGGAGGAGGCGTACGGCGGCCGCCCCCGCGTCGAAGAACGGCATGCGGACGGTCGTCAGTGGCGGGATGGTCCTGGCGGCGACCGGGTGGTCGTCGCAGCCGACGACCGAGCAGTCGCCGGGGACGGAGACCCCGCGCTCGTGCAGCGCGTTGAGCACCCCGACGGCCATGAGGTCGTTCTGGACGTAGATCGCGGTGATGCCGGAGGCCCGGTCGAGCAGCCTGTGGGTGGCGGCGTAGCCGCCTTCGACCTCCCATGCGCCGTCCTCGACGAGCAGGGCGTCGTAGGGCAGACCGTGCTCGGCCAGCACCTCGCGGTAGACGGCGGTGCGCCGCTGCGCGCTGTGACGCTGCCGCAGGCCGGTCACCACGCCGATGCGGCGGTGGCCGAGCGCGATCAGGTGGCGGACCGGGAGCGCCGCGGTGGCCTCGGAGTCGACGGTGACGCGCGGGACCCCGCCGCCGGCGATCTCGTGCAGGCTGACGGCGGGCGGCCCGGCGCGCAGCAGCCGCCCGACCTCTTCGTCCTCCTCGGTGGCAGGAGCGTTCATGATGATCCCGTCCACCCGGCGCTCCATCAGCACGCGCAGGTAGCGCACGCAGTCGGAGCCGTCGGGCTCCAGGCTGCTGAGGATCACGCTGAGGCCGTGCCGGCGCGCTTCGCGCTCGATGCCGACGAGGAACTGCGCCGGCGTCGCGTTGCTGAAGTCGACGGTGATCACGCCGAGGGTCAGGGAGCTGCGTGACTGCAGGCTGCGGGCCAGCGCGTTGGGGACGTAGCCGATCTCCTCGGCCGCCTCGATGATGCGCTGCCGGGTGGCGGGCGCGACGGCGCCCTTGCCGTTGAGCACCTTGCTCACCGTCTGGAAGCTCACGTTGGCACGCGCGGCGACGTCTCTGAGCGAGACATTGGCCACGGGGTCACCTCCGGAAGGCGAACGTTCGCATGCGGCGTCGCCACGCCACTGCCGGACAGCCCAATTGTGCCACAGGGGCCTGGTGGCAGCCGCTCCTCTACGGCGGCGGTGGGGGGTTGACGGGGTCGGGTGGCGTGACTCAGCATAGGCGAACGTTCGCCTTCGGGTGTGACTTCCCTACCATCGCCCCCGCTTCGGTCCCGGCGGGAAGGAGAGAACCTCCATGACGACGTTCGGCCGCCGGCGATTCCTCGGGCTGTCCGGCGGCGCTCTCGCGGCCGCCCTCGGCGCCGCCGGGTGCGCCCGCACCTCGGAACAGGAGGCCGCCCCGGCGGCCGGAGGCGACGCGTTGCGCTGGTGGGATCACTTCCAGCCGCTGCAACCGCTGAACGAGCGCATCTTCGCCGAGTACGGCAAGGCCAACCCGGGCGTCCGGGTGGAGCACGAGGTCTACAACCCGAACGAGATGGGCCAGGCGCTGCAACTGGCGTTCAAGAGCAACCAGATCGCCGACGTGCACACGATCGCCGGCCTCGGATCGTCCGAGGCGTCCCTCGTCGCCGGTGGCTGGTTCGCGCCGCTGGCGGGACAGGAGGCGATCCGCGCCAAGCTCCCCGCCGACACCCTGCTCGAAGGGCTGCACGTCTTCGACGGCAAGCTCCACACCTTCCCCCTCTTCACCGCCCGGCAGTACGCCACCCTCTCCTGGTTCAACCGCGAGCTGGTCGAGAAGGCCGGCGGCGACCCCGACAACGGCCCGGCGACCTGGGACGAGTTCCGCTCCATCGCCGCGCGCATCACCAAGGACGGCGGCGGCCACGCGTACGGTTGGATCCAGGGCCTGCAGTTCCACGAACGGTTGCAGAGCCACGTGATCGAGCTGGCGATGTCCGCCGGCGCCCCGCTCGCCATGACCCCAGGAGCGGACGAGAAGGGCTTGGTGGACCCGCGCACCGGCGACTACGCCTACGCGAGCGACCCGTTCGTCCAGACGCTGGAATTCCTGTTGTCCCTGGTCCGCGACAAGGTCGTGTTCCCCGCGTCTACGTCGCTGGACGCCAGAACCGCCCGGGCGAGGTGGGCGACCGGAGTGGCGGGCATGTTCTTCGACGGGTCATGGAACATCGGCGTCGTCAACGGGCAGTTCAAGCAGTTCCTCGGCAAGGTCGGCGTCGGTCCCGTCCCGTCGCCGGGCGGCAAGCCGGTCCTCTACGGCGCTCCCGCCCCTGGCCAGCTGTTCGTGTCCAGCCAGTCGCGGCACGTGGAGGCGGCCTCCGAGTTGCTCGCCCGCTTCACCGGCCCCCAGTTCCACCGGGCGCTGTCCACGTACATGGACCAGGTGCCCCTCGACCTGGAGGCCGTGTCGACGGCGGACGTGCATCCCACGTACAAGCGCGCGGTCGAGCTGTTCGGCCAGGCCGTACGGCTCGCGCCCAGTCCCGTCGTCCGCAATCCCGCCGTCGCGCAGGTGCTGACCGAGATGAAGGAGCCGCGGCCCACGCTCGGCGAGATCACGCAGGGGATCCTCAGCGGCGAGCTCACCGACATTCGCAAGACCCTGCGCGAGCACACCGGCAAGCTCGCCGCCGAGCGGGAGCGCGCCACGCGGGCCATCGCAAAGAAGGGCGTGAAGGTGAGCCTGGACGACTGGACGTTCCCGAACTGGCGGCCGGGCAAGGACTACACGGCGGAGATGTACCGGACGTCATGAGCAGCGTGACACGCAAGGCCCCGAGCCTCGCCGTCAGGATCCGGTCGGAGCGGTGGGCGTACGTCTTCCTGCTGCCCACCCTGCTGTTGTTCGGCGCGTACACCGTCTGGCCGATCATCTCCAGCCTGTACTACTCGATGCTCGACTGGAAGGGGCTGGGCGCCGAACGGCCGTTCGTCGGCCTGGCCAACTACCGTGAGGCGTTCGGCGACCCGCTGTTCTGGAAGTCGCTCGGGGTCACGCTGACGATCATCGCGGTGACCGTGCCGCTGCGGGTGGGGCTGAGCCTGTTGACAGCGCTCGTCCTGAACAACCCGAGACTGCCGCTCGCCAGGGTGTTCAGGACCGCGCTGTTCGTGCCCGCGGTGACGACGACGGCGATCATCGGGGTGGTGATGGGGTTCATCTTCGACCCCGCCGGCGGCCCGGTGAACCAGTTGCTGCTCGACCTCGGGATCGTGGACCAGCCGGTCGACTTCCTCGGAGACCCCGGCACGTCCCTGTGGACGGTGATGGGCGTGCACATGTGGAAGTGGTTCGGCATCACGCTCGTCTACTGGCTGGCCGCGCTGCAGACGATCCCCACCACGGTCTATGAGGCCGCGAGAACGGACGGCGCGGGTGGCTGGGCGGCGCTGCGCCACGTGACGCTCCCGCTGCTGCGGCCGTTCCTGATCATCATCGTTCTCCTCACGGCGATCGAGACCATGCAGATCTTCGACCTGGTGCTGACTATGACCAACGGCGGGCCGTTCTTCTCCACCCTCGCCACGGAGGTCTACATCTACCAGCAGGCCTTCGCCGGCTCCACGCCCCGGCTCGGCTACGGAGCGGCGCTCGGCGTGCTGTTCGGGCTCGTCACGCTCGTCTTCGCCGCGCTGCAGGCCGTGGGCATCCGCTACGCCGACCGCGTGAGGAGCCGCTCATGAGCGCCGCGAGCGGCCTGCGGGCCAAGCGCCGCCGGCTCGGGATCTGGGCACAGGTGATCGTGCTCGCCGTCATCTGCGTGGTATGGGTCTATCCACTGCTCTGGATCTTCTCGGCCTCGCTGAAGGACTCGCTGGGGGTCTTCTCCGGAGGGCTCGGCCTGATCCCCGACGCGCTGCACTTCGAGAACTACGCGCGGGCCTGGCAGGACGCCGACTTCGGGTTGTACACCGTCAACAGCGTCGTCGTCACCCTGGGAACGGTGGCGCTGGTCGTGCTGCGCTGCGCCCTGGCCGGCTACGTCATCGCCCGCAGGAACTTCATCGGCAAGCGCGCCGTGGTCGCCGTGCTGGTCGCGACGTTGTTCGCGCCGCACGGGCTCACCATCATCCCCGTGGTCGAGCTCAGCGACCTCATGGGCCTGCTGAACTCGCGTACCGGCATCGTCCTCGCCCTGGCGGGCAGCGGCCACGTGGCCGCCGTCCTGCTCTACGCCGGCTACTTCAGCCGGGTCCCCCGCGAACTGGAGGAAGCGGCGATCATGGACGGTGCGGGCTTCCTGCGGACGTTCTTCCGCGTCATGCTGCCGCTCGCGGGACCGGTCACCGCGACGGTGGGCGTCATGACGTTCCTGGCGGCCTGGAACAACTTCTTCCTGCCGTTGGTGTTCACCTTCAGCCGCCCGGACCTGCGCACGCTCGCGGTGGGCATGCTCGCCTTCCGCGGCACCAACTCCACCGACTGGTCCGGCCTGGCCGCCGCGGGCACCATCTCGCTCATCCCACTGCTCCTCGTCTTCCTCGCGCTCCAGCGTTACTTCGTCGAAGGCGTCGCCGGGGCCGTGAAGTCCTGACGCGCCCCACCTCGAAGGAAAGCAATGAACCGACCGAACATCCTGCTCATCTGCACCGACCAGCAGCGCTTCGACGCGCTGGGCGCCTACGGCAACGACGAGATCGACACGCCCAACCTCGACCGGCTGGCCGAGCAGGGGGTGCTGTTCGACAACTGCTACGTGCAGTCGCCGGTCTGCGGGCCGTCGCGCGCCAGCCTGATGTCCGGCCGGTACGCGCACGCGCACGGCGCCTGGGCCAACGGCGTCGGGCTGCCCGCGCACGAGCAGCTGTTCTCGCGCGTCCTGGCCGGCCATGGCTACGACTGCGGTCTGGCCGGGAAGTTCCACGTCGCCGGCGCGTGCTTCGGCGGCAGGCTGGAGCCGCGGCTGGACGACGGTTTCCGGGTGTTCCGATGGGCGCACGACCCTTACCCCGGATCGTCCGAGAACGCCTACCACCGGTGGCTCCGGGCCGTACGGCCGGACCTGTACGACGCCGCCGCCCGCCCCGGTCCGGGGGCCGGCTTCGACGCGATGCCGACGGAGTACCACTACAGCCGGTGGATCGGCGACGAGACCATCGACTACCTGCGGCGCTCACGCGACCCGGGCAAGCCGTTCTTCTTCGTGGCGAACTTCTTCGACCCGCACCACGGGTTCGGGGCGCCGGAGGAGTACGTCGCCCGCTACCGGGGCAGGACGCTGCGCGGCCCGGTCACCCGGGACCAGGAGCTCGCCGGCAAGCCGCCCGTGCTGACCGAGGCCTCGCACCGCTCCTACGCCGGCCACGCCCGCGGCTACACCGAGTACACCGAAGCCGAGCTGCACGACGTCAGGGTCAACTACTACGCGATGGTGAGCCTCGTGGACGACGAGGTCGGCAGGATCCTCGCCGCCCTCGACGAGGAGGGCCTGGCCGAGGACACCCTGGTCGTCTTCACCAGCGACCACGGCGAGATGCTCGGCGACCACCAGCTCATGTTGAAGGGCCCGATGATGTACGAGTGCGCCGTTCGGGTGCCGCTCGTCATGCGCTGGCCCGCCGGGCTGCCCGCCGGTGAACGGCGCTCCGAGCTGGTCCAGTGGATCGATCTGGCGCCGAGTTTCCTCGCCGCCGCTGGAGCGCCGCCGCTCCCCCGCGGGCAGGGGCTCGACCTCCTGCCGCTGGCCCGGGGCGAGCGGGGCGCGCCGGTCAGGGGCTGGGCCCTGTGCGAATACCGCAACAGCGGCCATCCGTACGACGAGCCCGTGCACACCACGATGCTCAGGCACGACCGCTGGAAGATCGTCGTCTATCACGGCCCGCCGTCCACGACCCGCGCCCGCACCGGCGAGCTGTACGACCTGGAGAGCGACCCGGTGGAACTGGACAACCTGTGGGACGACCCGGCCCATGCGACGATTCGGGCCGAACTCCAGGAGCTCCTGCTCGACGTCCTGGTCGCCACCGAGGACCGCAGCCGGCCCCGGGATGCCTACTGGTGAGGACGGCGCCGCAGCGACGCCGCCCAAGCGGAGCGAGGATGGCTCGGGCGGCACCCGGCTGGACTTCCGGCTACGGCAGCTCGTCCAGGTTGCTCTGCACTCCGGCGATCGTGGGAGCGAGGTCAGGCAGGTCCGCGTAGGCCTTGGGAAGCTGGAGCGAGAACCTGAAGGTGTAGAGCCCGTCCCGCGCGATGAACTCGACCGCGTCGAAGATGTAGTAGCCCCACACGTAATACTTGATGTGGTAAACATCCACACCGTTGACCGTGCTGATCTTCTCGAACTGCATCGGGTCAGTGCCGCCGCTTCCGCCGTTCTTGCGGGCGGCCTCCAGCAGGGCCGCATGGTCGGCGTAGTAGTCGGCGTCTGCCATGCTCAGGTGTTTGGAGATGCTGCTGATCGCGGCGAAAGTCCAGCCGTCGGCAGTCTCTTCGGTAACGCTGCTTTCGCGGGCGTGGCGCCAGTCGGGCGTCCCGTCGTCGGCGGAGTGGTCCGTGCGCTTGACCCACGGCAGGCCCATGTCGGGCAGTTCGCCGTCGGACAGGTAGGCCACTCTGAGCGGGGGGCCGTCGTTGACGGTGGCGGCGGTCTGTCCGTCCGTGGGTGCGGCGAGGGCGGCTGCCGGGCCGCCGCTGAGCCCCAGGGCGGCGGACAGCGCCGCGCCGGTTAACGCCAGGCCGAGACGTGGAGAAACGAGGCGGAACATGACACTCCTTCGGTGTGCGACACCAGGACAAGATCCATAGATCATCAAACAGTAAAGGTTTACTGTCAAGGACGAGCTCAGTTCGAGCCCGCCCCGGCATCTGGTCATGCACACCAGCTCCAGGAGTGCGCCTATCCCTGGCGCGTGGCCCGCTTGGCGACGTTCTCGATGGCCTTGACGGCGACGTCGGGCTGGTCGGTGTAGATGTAGTGGCCGCTCTTGGCGGCGGTGCTCAGGTTGCTGTTGCTGGAGAGGGCGAGCCACTTGCGCTGGCCGGCGCTC
>NZ_JAAAHR010000127.1:0-28433 GCF_009908215.1 Nonomuraea sp. K271
GTGTTGGGGGTGGATCGGGTGGGGGTGTTTGACAATTTCTTTGATCTGGGTGGTGACTCTCTGCTCGCCGTCCGGCTGCAGACCCGGCTTGCCGAACGGCTGAGCCGGCCCATCAGCGTGCTCGACATCTTCCGCTATCCGACCGTCGCCGCCCTGCGCGAATTCCTGGCCGCCGAGGATGCCGATCAAGCCGACCTGCCCGCAGAGGCGAGGGAACGCGGGACGGCGCAGCGCCTGGCCCTGGCTCGCGGCCGTCGCGACCAGCGGCCGGACCTCACACGTTGACACCACTGTTTCCACACAGACCCGGGGAAGGAACCGACAGGTGCTACCTGAGACCACGGCCCGCTCGGCGCACGGCGCCCCGTTCCGGACCGGCCGCGCGTCATATGCGCAGGCACACCGATTCGCGATGGAGGACGCGCAACCCGACCACCCCCAGCGAACGCTGCGAACCGCGTACCGGATCAGGGGGCCGCTGGACCCGGAACGGCTGGCGTCGGCGATGAGCGCGGTCGTCGCCCGGCACGACGCGTTGCGCATGTCCCTGCATCCGAGCGAGGAAGAGCTGCGCTATCGCGTCCACAACCGGGTCGAATGGCCCCTCATCAGGGAGAAGTCTGTGACGGTCGCGGCCGGCGCGGAGCTTGCGCCCGAGCTGGTCCGGGCGTTGGACGACGAACTGCTCGACCGGTTCGACCGGAGCGTCCCGCCACTGGCCAGTGCCCGGCTCTGGGAACTGGGGAGCGACGACTGGCTACTGTCATTGAAGATCGACCACATGATCGCGGACGTGCTCTCCGTAGGCGTCATCGGGGCCGAGCTCTCCCGCGCCTACCAGGGCGAGACACTCCCGATCCCCGGCCTGAGCTTCGCGGACTGGATCGAGCAGCAGGACGCGTACTTCCGAGGCGAGCAGGCACGCGTCGACCGGGCCTACTGGGACGCCACCCTCGCCGGGCGGCCCAACGGCTGGAACACCTTGCTCCCCGACTTCGACCTGTCCGAGACCGCCGGGAACGCCCCTGGTGCGGTGAGTCTCGCTCTGCCGACCGGGCTCGGAGCGTCGATCAGCGCCTTCCGGCGGAGCAACCGGCTGACCCCGCACATGGTCTACCTTTCCGCGTTGGTGCTCTGCCTCGCGCGGCGCACCGGCGATCCCGACGTCTGCGTCCTCAGCGCCACCGCCAACCGTTCCCGGGACCTTGCCGAGCTGGTCGGTTGGTGCGCCCACGGGCTGGCCTACCGGTTCCTGGCCGGACAGGCGGAAACCCCTGCCGAGCTTGCCCGGCTGGTCCGGGCCGGGTGCATGAACGTCATGACGCATCAGCGTTACCCGCTGCTGCGGTGGCGCCTGGACAACGACCCCGGCGAGCTCGGCCGGCGGCTGCGGCTGCCGTACGTGTTCCTGCATCCGATCACCGAGTACTTCACCGCGCCCGCATTCGCCGGGCTGGACACCGAGCTGGTGGACGGCACCGGCGTCGAGGCCGACCCCTGCCTGGGCTTCCAGGTGCGGCACACCACCGGCGACGAGGTGACCTTGAGCCTGCACCACGGTGGCTTCGGCTACACCCGGGCCCATGCAGAACGGCTGCTCGCCGACTTCGCCGACGCCCTGCGCATTCTCACCGAGCGCCCTGACAGTCGGCTGCGCGACCTCGAGGACTGGCTCGGGCGGTAATCGGCCTCACAGGCACTCGGCCACGGCCCTGCCGACCTCGTCAGGAGCCTCGTCGATGAGCCACCGGCCGGCGTCGTCCACCGCCCGCACCAGCGTCTGCCCGCCGGCCTGACGGCGCCAGCCGAGCACTTCGCCTCTGCGCAACTCGCCGTCGGCCCGGCCATGAAGGGCCACGAGCCTGGTGTCCAGCGGCGGCGCGGGAAGATGCCGGTAATCGGCGTAGAGCGCGTAGTCTGCCCGCAGGGCGCGTTCGGCCAGGCGGCGGAAGGACGCGTCGGCTCGGAGCCGCTCCGGGATCCCGCCGTGCGCGATCACCTCCTCCCATAGGGCCGCCGACGGCAGACCGGGCACGCCGAGCGGCGGCACCGCGACATCCGGCGCCGGAGTCGACAGGACCACCAACCCGTCGGGACCGCGCACTCGTTTCGCGCGCAGCGCACGGGCCGTCTCCAGGGCCAGGAACGCGCCACCGCAACTGCCCAGCAGCACGAACGGCTGATCGCCGAGACCGCGGACCTCGTCGGCGAGCGTCGCTGCGAGATCGCGGACGAGCGGCTCGAACTTGGTTCTGACCGGTTCGTCGAATCGGTCCAACCGCCCTGGCAGGTCCAGACAGAACAGGCGGAAGCGGTCGGACCAGGCGCGGGCGAACGGCGCGAAGACGGCGGGAGCCGCACCGGCGTGCGGGAACAGGTAGACCGGCGGGCGTGGCGCGGCGTCGGGGAGAACGGGGATGAACATCGGCTACCTCACCACGGTCTTCTGCTGCCCGGCAGGTGGCCGGTCCTGCTCCTCCGGCGTCTCCGAACCGGCGCCCAGCCGCTCGGCGAGCCGGGCCGGGGTGGGCGCGGAGAACAGCTCCGCCAGATCGACTTCACGCCCCAGTCGTTCGGCGATCTCGCTGATCAGCCGCACGGCCAGCAGGGAGTGGCCGCCGTGGAGGAAGAAGTTCGCGTCCTGGCCGACGCGGACGCCCAGGAGATCGCACCAAATCGCGAGGAGCGCTCGTGTCATCGGGTCTTCTGGTTCCCGTGGCGGCGGCGTATTGGCGGGGACTATGGCGCGCAGTCGTCCATGGTCGACCTTCCCGCTCGGTGTCACCGGCAGTGCGGCGACCGGCAGAATCCGGCCGGGCACCTCGTGCGGCGGGAGATGCTCGCGCGCGTGCCGCCACAACCGGTCGGCCCACTCCGCCTCGTCGCCGCTCTCAGGCCGCGAGGTGCAGAAGGCGATCAGGACATCGTCTCCGTCCGGCCCGGGTCCCGCGCATACCGCCGAGGACAGCACCTCGGGGTGTGACTCCAGCGCCGCCTCGACCGCGCCCGGCTCGATGCGGTGGCCGCGTATCTTGACCTGGCGATCCTCCCGGCCGTGCAACACCAGGGATCCGTCGGGGAGGCGGCGGGCCCGGTCGCCGGTCCGGTACTCGCGCCCCTCCGGGACGGCGACGAACCGCTCGGCGGTGAGAGCCGGCTGTTCGAGGTAGCCGTCCGCCAGCCCGACGCCGCCGATGCACAGCTCGCCGATCACGCCTGGCGGACACACGGCTCCGGCGGGGTCCCGGATCTGGACGGTGGTGTTCGCGATCGGGAGTCCTACCGTCACCGGCTCGGTCACGGGCATGGTGATCTCGGCGAGGGTCGACCAGATGGTCGTCTCCGTCGGCCCGTACGCGTTGAACATCCGGCAGCCCCGGGCCAGCAGCCGCTCGGCCAGCGCGGCGGTCAGCGGCTCGCCGCCGCTGATCGCGACCACGCCCGACAACTCGCCCTCGTCGGCGTCCACGAGCCGCCGCCACAACGTCGGTGTGGCCTGCACCACGCGCACTCCCCGCTCGGCGACCAGGCGCAGCAGGCGTCGGGGCCGCAGCCGCACGTCATCGCCGGACGTGACCACCGTCCCGCCGCGGACCAGCGGCACGAAGAGCTCAAGGGCCGACACGTCGAAGCCGTACGTGGTGGACCAGAGCATCCGATCGCCGGGTCCGAACGCGAGGGCGTCGGCGAAGGCCAGCACCACGTTGAGCATGGCGCGATGAGTGACGACGACGCCCTTCGGCCGACCCGTGGTGCCCGACGTGTGGATCAGGGTGGCCCTGTCAGCGGGGGTGACCCCGGTTCCCGGGCGCGCTCCGCCGGGAACCGGGGGGTTCGCCGGGTCGAGGACGAAGAAACCGGCGTCCGCCACCTCCGGTCTCCAGCCACCCTCCGTCGCCACCACCCCGGCGACACCGTCGAGCCTGCCGGACAGGCGGGGATCCGCGGGGTCGACCGGCAGGTACGACGCGCCGCACTCCCAGATGCCGAGCACCGCCGCCGCCAGTAGGGGGCCGCGCCCGCCCGCCAGCGCGACCCGGTCACCTCGGCCGACGCCGAGGGCCGCCAAGGAACCGGCGACGCGCCCGGCCTCGTCCCACAGGCGGCCGTACGTCCAGGTCTCCCCGTCGTCGCCCACGATCGCGGGCTGCTCCGGCGACTCCGCGGCACGCTCACGCACCAGATGCCACAGCGTCGTGTCCGGCAGCGGGACGGTGGTGGCGTTCGTCGCGTCGATCAGGTGACGATCGTGCTCGCTGTGAATCGGCAGGCGTGTCAGCGCGAGGTCGGGAGCGGCGTGAACGGCCGCCGTCAATGGGGCGAACCTGCGTAGCAGACCCAAAATCTCCTCTCGATCGTGCACCTCGGTGCTGTAGCGCGCGCAGACGTCCGGGCTGGTGTCGTTCAGTTCCAAGGTCAGCTCCAGGTCGGCCCGGCTGCCCCGCACGAGCACGCGCACGTCGCCCGCGAGCGGCAGCCGGTCGGCGGCGCCGCTCAGCGGATGGATGTTCATGACGTGCCGGAACAGCGGGGTGCGCCAGTCGGCGGCGTGGTGACCGGCATGCTGGAGGAGGTCCTCGTAGGACACGGGCTCACCGTCGAGCATGTTCAGCACGCTCTGCCGCGCCTGCGCCACGACCTGGCGGAACGTGGTCCCCGGCGGCATGCGGAAACGCACCGGCACGGTCGAGACGTGGAAGCCCACCGCCCGGCCGGTCCCGGGTCCGTGGCGCAGGTTCAGCGGCACCCCGACCACTAGGTCGTCGCCGACGCCGTGCCGGTGCAGCAGCACCGCCCCAAGGGCAAGGATCAGCATGCCGTGGGTGACCTTGAAGGTCGAGCGCAGGTCCGAGAGACGGTGATGCAGCCGCTGGTCGGCGGGTACCGCCACCGGCTCGCCGGCGAACGTGGGCGTCCCGGTCAAGGGCCGCGCGCCGGACAGCCCCACCGGGGCGCCCGCGATGCCTTCGAAGTCGGCGGCCACCCGGGCGACGGCCTCGGCTGACGGCGTCGCAGGACTGAAAGCGGGCACCGGGCCCCGCAGCCACGAGGGAAGCGGCTCCTCCTCGGCGAAGTGCTGGTAGGCATGGGCGAATTCGTCGGCGAGGACGTTGAGCGAGTGGCCGTCCACCGAGATGTGGTGCGCGGCCAGCACGAGCACGCTGTCGCGCTCCAGAAGCACCTGGGTCGCCCGCACGAGAGGTCCGGAGCCCAGGTCGAACGGCTCGGCCAGCGCCTGCTCGACCTGCCCGTCCAGATCCTCCTCCGTCGCGGCCACGACGGAGATCGGCACTTCGAACCCGTCGGCCGGAGCGATTCTCCGGAACGGGACGCCGCCGACGCCGGGGAAAGTCTGGCGCAGCGCGGAGTGCCGGGCGGCGAGCAGGCGCAGCGCTTCTCGCATGGGCCACCAGCGCAGGTGCCGACGGTAGCGGGCCGCGAAGGCGATGGTGCCGATGCCGGTGCCGCCGGCGAGCCGACCCAGAAACCACTGACCGCTCTCCCGGCTGTTCAGCGGGCTGTAGTCCGGTTCCGCCACCACACTCACCTGTCCCGTTTCCGCTCGGCGGCGATGGTCTCTTCGATGGCTTCGGCAAGCTCGCGCACGGTGGGCGTCTCGAACACGGTCGCGGTGTTGAGCTCCACGCCGAACTCGTCGCGGATGTGGCCGAGCAGCTCGACCGCTGCGAGTGAGTCGCCGCCCACGGCATAGAAGTCGTCGTCGTCCGACACCTCGGCCTGACCGAACACGGACGCCCAGATCGTGCGCAAGGTGGCGGCGACGTCGGCTGGCTCGTTCGCGACCGCCCGCTCGGGGGCGGCCGGTGGGGGTTGGGCGCCGGCGGGCCCCGCGCTCACCATGACCTGTGCCGGCGCGGGTCCGGCCAGCAGCCCGAGCGCGATCTCCACGCCCTCGCGCGGTCGCAGCCCCAGGGGCACGGGCCGCGGACGCCGCGCGGCCTCCGGCGGCTCGTCGTCGGCTTTCACCAGCATCGTGAAGCCTTCGACCTCCACGAGGATCCGGCCGTCGAAGGAGACCAGGACAACATCGGCGACCAGAGCCCTGGGCGTGTCCTCACGGATGTGGACATGGCTGTGGAACTCCGCCGGCAGCTTGTCGTGAACGGTGATCCGGCGGTAGCTGAAGGGCAGGAGCAGCTCGGCTCGGTGGTGGCAGAGCAGCCCGGTCGCCATGTCCAGGAGCGCCGGGTGCAGGGGGTACTCGTCGAGGTCGCTGGTGAACGCGGCGGGCAGCCGCAGGTGGGCGACGATGTCCGAGCCCCGCAGCCAGGTCTTCTCGACGACCGACCATCGCGGTCCGAAGGTGAGCCGACCGGCCCGTCCGCTGACGGACGGTCGTACGGTGGCCGGTGGCGACTGCAGGAACTCCGACAGGTCGGCACGCCGTTCCTGAGCGCCGGACGGCCCGCCGGAGAGTCTGACAGTGCTGCTGTGCAGCCATTCCCCGTCGCCGAGCCGGTAGGACAGGGCACCACGCCACCAGGACCCCTCAGGGTGCAGGTCCACCCGCACCTGGCACGGGCCGCAGGCGAGCAGCGGGGCGCCGAACACGACGTCCTCCAGCACGGCCGTTGTGTCCACGAGCCCCAGTTCGCGCGCGCTCTGGAGGAAGAGCGTGACCAGCGCGGTCCCTGGGGCGAAGGGCCGCTGATCGAGACGGTGCTCGTCCAGGAACCACGTGTCGGTGGCGGATACGGTGCGCTCCCAGCGCAGCGATCGGTCGTTTCCACCCGTCCTGCGGGCGACGCGGCCGGCGGCCAGCTCGGAGACGTCGACGGAAGATCTGGCGGCCATGCCGACGTCCGCCCAGACCGGCCAGTCCACCGCGATCACCCGCCGGGCGGTGAAGCCGACGGCCGTCGCGCTGGCGTCCTGGAAGCTGTTGGCCGCCGCGTAGTCGGCGCTTCCCAGCACGCCGTGCACACCGGCCTGGCTGGCGAACAGCATGGTGAAGTCGAGCACGGGACGCCCGCGCAGGGCCTCCTCAAGCGCGACGGTGCCGTGGACCTTGGGGCGGAGCACGTCCAGGGCGTCCTGCGGGTCGCGGAGCTGCACCAGGCCCCCGCCGGGCAGGCCGGCCAGGTGGAACACGCCGTGCAGGGGGCCCGCGGCTCGGGTCAGGTCGTCGAGGATCAGGCGGAGGCGTTCGCCGTCGGTGACGTCGCCCGTCAGCACCTCGACGTGCGCGCCCAGCGCCCTGATCTCCTCCACCTGGTCGGTGACGCCGGCTTCCGACTCGCCGAGGGCGCGCCTGCCCAGCAGAGACAGCCGTGGCCGCAGCCCGGTCTCGGCCAGGCCGCGGGCGAGCGCCAGCCCCAGCCCGCCGAGTCCGCCGGTGATCAGGTAGTGCCCCTCTTCGCGCAGGCCCTGTCCTGGGGACGGCGCGGGAAGCGGCCGGACGCCCCTGGTCCATCGGCGCTCGCCGCGCAGCGCGACCAATCCGTCGTCGTGCGCGGCGCGCAGCTCGGCGGCAAGGTCTTCTGGCGTGGTGCGGGCGCCGACGTCCACGAGCCTGCAGGACCGTCGAGGAAGCTCCTGGCGGAGCGTGGCGATCAGACCGTGCAGGGTGGCCTTGACCGGGGAGACCGGCTCGCTGCCTGACACGTCGGCCGATTCGCGGGTCAGCACGACGATCTCCGGTAGCCGGTGCAGCGCGTGTGAGGCGCGCTGGACCAGGTGGAACAGGCTCCAGAACGAGCGCCGGAGCTGTTCGTCCACGGTGCCCGACGACACCGTCGTCCAGGTGTCCACGGTGGTGGCGTGCACGAGCAGGATCGGCGGGCGCTCGATGGCGGCCAGGGCCTGCTCCAGGCGGGCGGCGTCGCCGGCGAGCCGGTCGAGGACGTCGCCCTCGCGGGCGGCGGGGTCGTGCCAGGGCAACGCGAGCGGGGTGTAGCCGGCCATGCGCAGCGCGGCCATCACGAGGTTGCCGGGCTCGCCCGGCGGGAGCAGCACCAGGGCGTCACCGGCCGTCCTGGGCTGGGCCGCGGCCGGTGCGGGCGTCGGCGATTCGGTCCAGGTCAGTGCGGTGAGTCGGGGTGAGGCCGCGTCCGCCGGCGACGCGTCCTCGGCGGGCTGCGGTGTCGTGGCGTTCCCGGTGGACGTGTGGGCGGGCCGCGCGGGCATCCCGCTTTCGTCGGGCAGGTCGATCCAGCTACGCCGCCGCTGGTAGGGGTAGCCGGGTAGAGCGATCCTGCGGACCGGGCGGGCCGGATCCAGCGCCCTCCAGTCGAGCGCGTGGCCCGCCGTCCAGAGCCGGGCGGCCGTGGCGAGCAGCGCCACATGACCGTCCGCGATCTCCGGGTCAAGCGCGGGGACGTGGTCGCCGGCCGTGGACCGGCCATCCATCACCAGCACCGTCGCCCCGTCCGTCGCCTGGGGGACCTCGAGCGGGCTGTCGGCGGCGAGCACGTGACAGGGCACGGCGGACTGACCGAGGGAAGCGGTCGGCGGCGGGGCTCCTGTGGAAAGCAGCTTGACCGCCTGCTCGACATCGAGGGCCCCGGCGGCCACGGCGGCGGCGAAGGCGCCGGTCCCCGCCCCCACCACCTCGTCGGGCTCCAGACCCCAGGCCCGCCAGGTGTGTGCGAGGGCGAGCTGGGCCATGAAGCCGCTGACGCCGTCGTCCGCCCGCCCCTCCAGCCATGCCTGCAGCGTCGTCGAGCCATACGACTCGACCTGTTCGACGATCTCGTCGAGCGCGACGGTGAACGCGGGCACCGCGCCGTAGAGCATGCGCATCGGGCCGACGCCGGACGCGCGCGCGTCCGGAAAGGCGAACACCACGCGGGTCCGTTCGGCCGCCTCGCCCACCGTGACCGGCCCTGCCAGCGCGCGGGTCGTCGCCGCGGCACCGGTGCTGACCAGGGCCCCGCGCACGCCGTACGGCGTGCGCCCCTGCTGCAGGGTGGCGGTGGCGTCAGGGAAGCGGTCCTCGTCGAGTTCGGCGAAGAAGCGCGTCAGCGCAGCCCGCTGCGCCCCCTCGGCCTCGTGGGTCTTGGCCGACCAGACCGTGATGCGCGGACGGCCGTCGCCGCGCACGGCGCGCCGTGCGGGCGCCTCTTCGAGGACCATGTGCGCGTTGGTGCCGCCGACGCCGAAGGAGGAGACGCCGGCTCGGCGCGGGTGGGCGGGATCCCGCCGCCATGGGCGCGGCCTGTCGTCGATGATGAACGGCGTGCGGTCCAGGTTCAGCTTCGGATTGGGCTCGGAGATGTTGATCGAGGGCGGCAACAGCTCGTTCTCCAGCGAGAGCACGACCTTGAGCAGGCTGGCCAGTCCGGCGACGGACACCAGATGCCCCACGTTCGACTTGACCGAGCCGACCACGCAGGAGCCGGGTTCCAGAGGCTCCTGCGAGAGTGCCGTGAACGCCCGGGTCAGCCCGGCGATCTCCGACGGGTCTCCGAGCAGTGTTCCTGTGGCGTGCATCTCCACGTACGACATGTCCCGTGGGCCGAAGCCGGCCAACGACATCGCCTCGCTGATGACGGCGGCCTGCCCGGCGACAGAAGGCGCGCTGAAGCTGGACTTGACCGCCCCGTCGTTGTTGACGGCGATGCCAGCGATCACGGCCCGGATGTCGTCGCCGTCGGCCAAGGCATCGTCGAGCCGTTTGACGACGACAGCGGCCGCTCCGCTGCCGAAAATGGTGCCTGTGGCCGACGCGTCCAAGGCCCGGCAGTGGCCGTCGCGGCTCATGATGCCGCCGGGCGTCCAGCGGTAGCCGTGGCCGTACGGGAAGTGCACGTGGGCGCCGCCGACCACCGCCATGTCGCACTCTCCCAGCCGCAGCGACTGCTGAGCGAGGTTGAGCGCGACGAGGGAGCTGGAGCAGGCGGACAACACCGTGAAGCTGGGCCCCTTCAGGTCCAGCTTGTACGAGGCCAGCGTGGCCAGGTAGTCGAGGTTGTTGGTCACCATCAGGGTGAGCCCGCCGGCGCTGTGGACCAGCTCGGGCCGGCGCAGCACGTGCCGGCGGAGGTAGTCGGTCGGGCCGGTGGTGCCGAAGACCCCCACGGAGCCGCCGATCCGGTACGGGTCGTAGCCGGCGTTCAGCAAAGCCGCGTGCGTGATCTCCAGGAACGCCCGGATCTGGGGATCGAGGAGTTCCGCCTCCCTGACGCTCATGCCGAACAGGTCCGCGTCGAACCCGGCGACGTCGGGCATCAGCGGCACGGCGCGCACGTACGACGGATCGGCCAATTCCTCCGGCCGCACTCCCACGGCCAGCAGGGACTCGTCATCGGGAAACGACACGGTCTCGCGGCCGTGGGCGAGGTTGGACCAGAACTCGCTCACATCGTTCGCCCCAGGCACACGGGCGCTCATGCCGATGATCGCGATCGGCTCGAACAGATCATTCACGGTGATCCCCAAGGGATGCTCGAATCCGGTGGCGCATCGCCCGCCGGTCGGCCGCCGTCCCGCCCGCGCTTCGGGCGACGGGGACGGCGGCCCGGGGTGGTGGTGTGGCGGAGCGCGTCGCTGCATGGACGCGCTCGGCCACGCCGACGAGGTCTCCGCGGTCGAAGAGCACGTCGACCGGCAACTCCACCTGCCATCTCGCGCTGACGCGCTCCAACAACGTGATGAGTTCGACCGAGGTCATCCCGCTCTCCAGGAGCCCGGACTCCGGACGGACGGGCGTGCCCAGAATGTCGGTCGCCATGCGGACGAGTTCGTCCTGGATTTCTTCGGCTTCGTCCTGGATTTCTTCGGCGCCGTCGTACATTGTCACCTTTCCTGGCGGTGGAATTGTCTCACCGATTCGGAGACTAGCTAATTCTGGCGCGGCTAGTCCATTGTCATGATCAGTTCTTTCGACGGCATTTCATGCCAGGTGAAGGCGTGTTTGTAAGCTCCGTGAAAGGTGATCGTAAGGCCGTCGAATGGGAGATGAATGGGTCGTGTCAGATGATGTAGCGGTGACGGTTCTTGGAAGAATTCCGGTGCCCGCGAAATCGTCCGCCCAGGTGCCATGACGAGTCGGAACGAAACGGCTACCGAGCGGCTGAACCGGCTACGCGAGCAACTCGCGGGAAGCGGGGAACCCGAGCCGGAACGTGCCCGGGAGGATTCCGTCCCGCTGTCGTTTCCGCAGCGGCGGCTGTGGTTCCTGGAGCAGATGTCGCCGGGCTCCGCCGCGTACCACCTGCCGTCGGTCGTCAGGCTCTCCGGCGATCTCGACCGGGAGGCGCTCGCCGCGGCGCTGGCCGCCGTGGTGGCCAGGCACGATGTGCTGCGCGCAGTGGTCCTGCCGGGTGACGGCGAGCCGCGGCAGCGGTTTCTCGACCGGGTGGAGGTGCCGCTGCCGTTCGTCGAGCTCCGTGACGAGGCCGGAGCGGCGATCGACGCGCATGTCGCCGCGTTCCTGCGTCTGCCCTTCGAGCTGGAGCGAGGCCCGCTGCTCCGAGCGAAGCTGTTCGGGCTCGGAGAGCGCGAGCACGTCCTGGTCGTATGCCTGCACCACCTCGTGGCCGACGGCTGGTCGGTCAACCTGTTCTGGGAGGAGCTCTGCGCGGCCTACCGGGCCGCGGTTCACGGCGACCGGGCCGACGACGCCCCCAGCGCCGGATACGCGGACTTCGTCGAGGCCGGCCGCGAAAGGCTGGCCGGGGCGGCAGGCGAGGAGGACCTGGCGTACTGGCGCGGGCAACTCGCCGGAGCGCCGGCGCTGCTGCCCCTGCCGACTGACCGGCCACGCCCGCCGGTACGCGCGAACATCGGCGGGGAGACCCCGGTGACGCTGCCCGCGCCGGTCGTCGCAAGCCTGCGGGAGGTCGGCGCTTCGGTCGGCGCCAGCCTGTACATGGTCCTGCTCGCCCTCTACGCCGCCGAGTTGCACCGCTACACCGGCGAGACGGACCTGCTGGTGGGCAGCCCGGCCGCCAACCGGGGCCGGGCCGAGTTCGAGCGAGTCATCGGCTACTTCGCCGACACCCTGGTCATGCGGCTGTCCACAGAGCCGCACACCACCTTCCGCCGGCTCGTCGCCGAAGTCCGCGAGGTGGTGCTGGACGCGGTTACCCACCAGGCGGTTCCGTTCGAGCGGATCGTCGAGGAGCTCCGCCCCGAGCGGGACGTCAGCCACCACCCGGTGTTCCAGGTGCTGTTCAGCCTGCACAACCTGCCGGAAGGCCGGATCGACATGGGGGAGGTGCGGCTGGAGTTCCTCCGGCACGACCTGGGGGTGTCGCGGTACGATCTCGACCTGTCGCTCACCGAGCGGAACGGCCGGATCAGCGGGCGACTGGAGTACAACGCGGAGCTCTTCGAGCCCGGCAGCGCCCGGCGGATCGCGACCCACTTCGAATGCCTCGCCGCAGCGGCGGCCGCCGACCCCGACGCGCCGATCGGCGCCCTGGCCATGAGCACCGACGGAGACCGTCGGCAGGTGCTGGACTGGGGGACCACCGCTCCGGCCGCGGGCGAGCTCAGACTCGTCCACGACCTGATCGCGGAGCAGGCCCGCAGAAGCCCCGACGCCTGCGCGGTCGAGTGCCTCGGCACCCGGCTCACATACCGGGAACTGGACCGGCGCGCCGACGAACTCGCCGGGCTGCTGCGCGCCCACGGGGCAGGGCCGGGACACGTCGTCGGGGTCCTGCTCGCCCGCTCGGCCGAGCTGGTGGCGGCGCTCGTCGCCGTGCTCAGGGCCGGCGCCGCCTACCTGCCGCTCGACCCAGGCCATCCGGCGGATCGGCTCCGCGACCTGGTGGCCGGCTCGGGAGCCGAAAGCGTGCTCACCTCGCGATCGCTCTCCCGACGGCTGCCCCCTGGGGTGACGGCTCTGCGGGTGGACGACCTTCCGACGCTACGGGCGGACCCCGTCCGCGTCCCGGTGGCGGCCGGCGACCTCGCCTACGTCATGTACACCTCCGGCTCCACCGGCCGCCCCAAGGGCGTCCTCGTCACCCACGGCAACCTGAGCGCGTTCCTGGACGCCATGGACGAGACGGTGCCGGAGCCGGACGGGGCCGGGCGGCGGTGGCTCGCGGTGACCGGCGTCTCGTTCGACATCTCCGTGCTCGAACTGCTCTGGACGCTGACCTGCGGCTTCGAGGTGGTGATCCACGCGGGCGGCACCGGTGGCTCGCAGCCGCGGTCGGGGCTGGACGTCAGCCTGTTCTACTTCGGCAATCACGGCACGGCCGACGGATACCGGCTGCTGCTCGACGGCGCCCGGTTCGCCGACCGCAACGGCTTCGCCGCTGTCTGGACGCCGGAGCGGCACTTCCACGAGTTCGGCGGGCTGTTCCCGCAGCCGGCGGTCACCTCGGCGGCGATCGCGTCGGTCACCACGAGAGTCGCCATCCGGGCCGGTAGCGTGGTCCTCCCGCTGCACGATCCGATCCGGGTCGCCGAGCAGTGGGCGGTGCTCGACCGTCTGTCCGACGGCCGGGTGGGCCTGTCAGCGGCCTCCGGCTGGCACCCCACCGACTTCGCTCTGGACCCGGCCTCCTTCGATCGGCGCCGCGAGGTGATGCGCGAACGGCTGGAGACCGTACGCGCTCTGTGGCGCGGCGGGACAGTGCGGCGCAGGACCGGCACGCGCGGCGACGCCGAGGTCCGGACGCACCCCCGACCGGTCCAGGACGACCTGCCCCTTTGGCTCACCACCGGTGGCAGCAGAGGCACCTTCGAACTCGCCGGCGAACTGGGGGCCAACGTCCTGACGCACCTGCTGGGCCAGGACAAGGAGCAGCTCAGGGCGCACATCGCGGCCTACAGGGCGGCGCGGGCGGCGCACGGCCACGACCCGGGAGCCGGGCGCGTCACGCTGATGCTGCACACGTACGTCGGTGACGACGTCGACGAGATCAGGCGGACGATGCGCGAGCCGTTCCTGCGCTATCTGCGGACCTCGTTCGGCCTGATGGGCAACCTGCTGGCCGCGATGGGGCAGGACCGGGCCGCGGCGGACTCGCTGACGGAAGAGGACGTCGACTTCCTGATGTCGCAGGCCTTCGACCGGTTCTTCGAGCACAGCGGATTGATCGGCACACCCGAGAGCTGCGCCGCGCGCGCCCGGGAGCTCCACGACCTCGGCGTGGACGAGCTCGCCTGCCTGATCGACATGGGCCTGCCGTACGAGTCGGTGATCGCCGGGCTGCCGGCGCTGGCCGAAGCCGCGCAGGAGGCCCGCCTGCAGATCGCGCGGGCCGCGCAGCCGTCGGTCGCCCGGCTCATCGAGGAACGAGGCATCACGCATGTGCAGCTGACCCCGTCCCTGCTGGCTTCCGAACTCGTCGAGTCCCGCGATTGGAGTGGCGTCGTGGCGCTGCTGGTGGGTGGCGAAGAGTTCCCCTCGGCCCTGGCCGCACAGGCGCGCGAACGTGTCGGGGGGCCGGTTATGAACATGTACGGGCCGACCGAGACCACGATCTGGTCGGCGGCGCAGCGACTGGAGGCGGGGGAGGGCGCGGTGCCGATCGGGCGGCCGCTCTCCGGCGAGCGGGTGCATGTCCTGGAGCCGTCCGGGGCGCCCGCTCCGCCCGGCGTCATGGGAGAGATCTACATCGGCGGCGAGGGGGTCGCCCGGGGATACCTCGAAGCGCCGGGGCTGACGGCGGAGCGGTTCGTCCCCGACCTGTTCGGGCCGCCCGGCGCCCGGCTCTACCGGACCGGTGACCGCGGTTACTGGGCCGACGACGGCACGCTGCGTTTCGCCGGGCGCGCCGACGACCAGGTGAAGGTGCGCGGCTTCCGCATCGAACCGCGCGAGGTCGAGACGCGGCTGCGCGAGCTCGACGGTATCGCGGAGGCGGCCGTGGTCCCGCACGCCGGAGGGCTCGCCGCCCATCTGGTGCTCCACCCCGGACGCCCCTTCGACCCCGACGCGGTTCGCGCCGGCCTGCGCCGGGTCCTGCCCGCGTACATGGTCCCCGGAGTCATCGCACAGACCGGCGAGCTGCCGAGGACGCCGGGCGGCAAACTCGACCGCCGCGCCCTGGGCGCCGTCCCGCCACCCGGCACGACCGGCTCACCGACCGGAACGCCGCAGCCGGGCCGCCCGCCCCGAACCGCGCAGGAGCGGGCGCTGGCCGCCATCTGGTGTGAGGTGCTCGGCCGGTCCGCGGTCGGCGTCGGCGACGACTTCTTCGCCCTGGGCGGCCACTCGCTGATGGCCGTGCAGATGGCGACGGCGGTGCGCGCCCGGATGGGGCTGGCGCTGCCCCTGCGCGCCGTCTTCGAGGCACCGACGCTCGGCGAGCTCGCCCGCGCCATCCAGACCGGGCGCTTCGCCGCCCAGGTGCCCGCGGCCGCGCCCGAGCTGGCCGCCGACGCCGAGCTGAGCCCTGGCATCCGGCCGAGGACCGCTCCCTGGGGCCCGCCGCGCCAGGCGCTGGTCACCGGCGCAACCGGGTTTCTCGGCCGGGTCCTGCTCGGCGAGCTGCTGGACCGCACCGAAGCCGTGGCGCACTGCCTGGTTCTCGCCTCGGACGACGCCGCCGCAGGCAAGGAGATCGAGGACGCGCTGCGCGCCGCCGACCTGTGGCGGCCGGAGTACGCGGCGCGGATCGTGCCGATCGCGGGGAACCTCGCCGACCCTTGCTTCGGTCTCGGCCAGCCCGCGTTCGCCCGCCTGGCGGAGCTGGTGGACACCGTTTACCACGCCGGTGCGATGGTTCACCTGCTCTACCCGTACTCCGTGCTCAAGGGCCCCAACGTGGACGGCACCGCCGAGGTGCTGCGGCTGACCGCCACCGGCCGGGCCAAGCGGCTGCACCACGTCTCCAGCCTCGACGTGTTCCCCGACGGCGTCCCGCGTCGCGAGGACGCGCCGATCGCCGCGGACGGCCTCCTGCCGGGCGCGTACGCCCAGAGCAAGTGGGTCGCCGAGCGGCTGGTCGGCGCCGCGTTCCTGCGCGGTCTGGCCGGAACGGTGCTGCGGCCGGGCAACCTAGCGGCCGACACCCGCACCGGTTACTGGAACAGCCACGACACCACCTTCACGCTGCTGCGCACCTGCCTGCGCCTGGGCGCCGCGCCGGACCTCGATCTCGTGGTCAACCTGACACCGGTCGACTACGCCGCCGCCGCGATCGTGCGCCTGTCGCTTGACGAGGGCGCCACAGGGGGCGCCTTCCACCTGTTCAACCCGCACCCGCACGTCCCGTGGCGGGACGTGGTGGAGTCGTTGAGGGCCGCCGGGCACCAGATGGATCTCGTTCCGTATGACAGGTGGCAGCGCGGGGATCTGCCGGCAGGCCCCGCGCCGGAAGGGCTGCTGGACGAACTGGCGCTGGTCGGCGAGTCGGGCGGCCTGGCCGAGACGGCGCGTCACGGCGCCAGGCTCGAACACCTGCGCATCGACTGCTCCGCCACGCTGAGCGCGCTGACCGGGACCGGAATCGCATGCCCTCCCGTGGACCGGCGGCTGCTCGCCACCTACGTCGCGCACTGGCACAGGCGTGGGCTGATCCCCGCGCCCGGCCAACGTTAGGAGTCACCTCATTCATGCTCGCTGAACTCCTCGCCGATCACCTCGACGTTCCGGCGACCGACATCACCGACGACACGGGGCCGGACAACCTGGCCTCGTGGACGAGCCTGGCCCACATCGAGCTCATCACCGCCGTCGAGTCAGTTTATGGCGTCAGGTTCACCTCGTACGAGATCCAGTCGATCGCCACGGTCGGCTCGCTGCGCGGAGCGCTGCGCGACAAGGGCGTCACGGCATGACCTCGGTGACGGCCCGTTGGCGGGAACTGCAGGCGGCCGACCGGGACGCCGTGCGGGTGACGGTGCTGGCCGCCTTCACCGTGGACACCTTCGTCCCGCACCTGGGCGTGGCCCTGGCCGAGCTCGGCGTGCCCGCCGCGTTCACGGTGGGGCCGTACAACCAGATCGTGCGGGAGTGCGTGGCGAGGGACAGCATGACCAGCCGTTCGGCACCGGACATCCTGCTGGTCTGGCCCCGGCTGGAGGAGCTGTCCCCGGCTGGGCGGCACGCCCCGGTACCCGGGGGCGACGGCTGGTCCGGCCCGCTCCTGGACGTGGTCGAGGCGGCGCTCCAGGCGGGAACGCGCCTCGGCGCCCAGGTCCTGTTCGTGCTGCCCGCGATCCCCGAGGTCCAGCCCTTGGGCGCGGGCGACGCTTCCGACCCGCACGGCGTCAGCGCGCGGGCGACGGCGGCCAGAGAGGCCGCCCGCGCCAAACTGGCGGAGATCCCCGGCACGCTGGTCTGCGACGCGGACGACTTCGTGCGCGCCGTGGGGGGCCGGGCGGCCTACGACGCGCGCCTGGAGAAGATCGCGCGGATTCCGTACTCGGCCCGGTTGCTCTCGGTCGCCGCCGCCGCCATCGCCAGGACGGCCCGCCTGGCCAGGCAGCCCGCCAGGAAGGTGATCGTGCTGGATGCGGACGGCACGCTGTGGGGCGGCGCCGTCGGCGAGGTGGGCGCGGACGGCGTCGACGTGGGCCCAGGCCCCGGCGAGGCGTTCCTGGACTTCCAGTCGTACCTGCTGGAGCTGCGCGAAGCCGGTGTCCTGCTGGCGCTGTGCAGCAAGAACACGGAGGCGGACGTGTGGGCGGCGCTCGCCAGGAGCGATATGCGGCTGCGCCGGGAACATCTGTCGGCGGCCAGGGTCGGCTGGGAGTCCAAGCCGGATTCGGTCGCCGAGATCACCGCCGAATTGGGTGTGGGACTCGACGCGGTCGTCTTCGTGGACGACAACCCGGCCGAGATCGCGCAGATGGGGGCGGTGCTGCCCGAGGTCGCGACTGTGCGCATGCCGGAGGATCCGGTGCACTGGCGCGCCGCCGTCGACGTGGCCGCCCTGGACCGGCCGCCGCCCACCGAGGACGACCGCCTGCGTCCGGCCCGCGTCGTCGAGGCCCGGCGGCGCGATCGCGGTCAGGCCGCCGACGAGCAGCAGTGGCTGGCCACTCTGGACGTCCGCGTCCGGTCCAGGACGGCCCTGCCGTCGGATGTCCGGCGGCTGGCGCAACTCGCCATGAAGACGAACCAGATGAACCTCAATCACCGCCGCCTGTCCGAACGCGACGTAGCGGCGATCTGCGCGAGCGACGAGCATCGCGCCCTGGTCTTCGACGCCGCCGATCGGTTCGGCGACTACGGCACCGTGGGCGCGCTGGTGCTTTCGCTCACCGCGGCCGACACCGCCGAACTCGACCTGTTCGTGCTGAGCTGCCGCGCGCTCGGTCGCGGGATCGAGCACGCGATGCTGGCGCGGGCGCAGGCCGTGGCCGCTCTGACGGGCCGGTCCCGGGTGAGCGCGGTGCTGGAGGAGCACGACCGCAACGAGCCGGCGCGTCTGCTGTTCCGCGACCGTGGCAGCCCAGGGCCGGGCGAGCGGTTCGTGCTGGCCCCGACCGGCATGCCGACGCATCTGAGCCTGGTGGACGACGATGGGCGGTGACCGTACGCTCCGTTTCCCCGCGGAGCTGGTTGAGCTGTTCGCGCGGGCCGGCCACGACCGCAACCCGCTGCACCTGTCACCACAGTACGCCCGCGCGACCCCGTACGGCGAACCCGTCGTGCATGGCGCGCTGGCCGCGCTCGGCGCGCTCGCCCTGGTGCCTGCCCGGCCCGGTATGGCCGTGAGCCGTTTGGAGATCACCTTCACCGGCCCGGTCCTGCGGGACAAGGTTTACGAAGTGGACGTCGCGGAAACGGACGACGGGGCGCGGGTCCGGCTGACGGGCTTGTACGGGACCGCGCTCACCGCCGGCGCCACCTTGGTGGCCGCGCCCGCCGTCACCATGCCACGAACGCTGGTTGACGGTGAGGTCCGCCGGACGCCGCGCGCGCTGGCTCTGGCCGATCTGGACGTCGGCCGCTCCGCGATCGGGACATACCGGGCCGATCCGGCCGCGCTTGCCGCGCTGGCGGCACGACTCCGGCTGGCAGGCGGTGCGCTCGACCGCGCGGCGGTCGAGGCGGTGTTGTGGGGCAGCTACCTGACCGGGATGGAGCTGCCGGGCCGGCAGGCGCTGCTGGCCAGGCTCCGGCTCGACCTCGACCCAGACCGCCCCGCCAGTGCGGACGGCTTCGCCTACCAGGCGCGGGTGGAACGGCGCGATGAGCGGTTCCGGCTCGTGGAGATCGACGCGCGGCTCGGGACGGTCGCGCGGGCCAGGATCGGCGCGTTCGTCAGGGAACCGGCGGCCGAGCCCGACACCACCGCGATCGCCGAGGCCGTCGCCGGGCTGCCCCGGCTGGACGGCGCCGCCGTCGTCGTGGGCGGCAGCCGAGGGCTCGGCGCAGCCCTCGCGCTCGGCCTCGCCCGCCTCGGCGCCCACGTCACCGCTACATACCAGGTCAGCCAGGACCGGGCAGAGGCACTGGCCAGACAGGCTGGCGAGTTGGGTGCCGCCCTCACCCTCGCCCGCGGCGACGCCGCCGATCCGGACTGGTGCGCCCGGCTGGCCGCCGACCTGGCGGCCCGGCACGACGGTCTCGACACGCTGGTGTGCTGCGCCGTCCCGCCGCTGCGGCCGATGCGACTGGAAGCGGCCACGGTCGAGCCCTTCGTGGACTACACCGCCGTCAGCCTGAGACTGGCACTGACCCCCGTGGTCGCCCTGCTGCCGCTGCTGGCCCGCCGCCGTGGCACGGTGTTGCTGCTCTCCTCGGCCGCGCTGGACGCGCTGCCCGTGGCGTGGCCGCACTACGGCGCGGCCAAGAGCGCCCTGGAGTCGGTGTGCGGAGTGCTCGCCCGTGCCCACCCCCAGGTCTCCTTCCGTACGGTACGGGCGCCCGCGCTGGCGACCGACCTCGTCGATCCGCTGACACGGCCCGGTCAAGCGCTCGCGCCCGAGGCGTTCGCGGCCCGCCTGCTGGTGGACATCACCGGCCCGGTCACACCGGCGGGCAGACGTTGATGCGGCTCGCGGACTACTACGCCGCCCTCGACGTCCGGGTCACGTGGACGGAGACGCCCGTATCGTCCCGGCGCGCCCTGGCGGACCTGTTCGAGCGATCGGCCGAGTTCAACCTGAACGGAGCCTCCTGGGCCGAGATGTGGCCGGAGGACGGGGGCGACCGGGTGGCATGGTCGATCGCGGTCGCTGATCGGTTCGGGGACTACGGCCTGACGGGGGCATGCGTCGCGAGCTGGCATGACGACGTCTTGGACGTGATCGCCCTCGCGCTGAACTGCCGGGTGCTGGGCAAGCAGGTGGAGGCCCGCGTACTGGGCCGACTGGCCGCCGAAGCCGGGCGGCGCGGGCTGGCCCGGCTGAGCCTGCGGTATCGTCCGACTCGCCGCAACCACCTCATCCAGGAGTTCCTTGCCCAGGCGAGGCCCGGCTTCGACGCCCGCCGTGCCGCTCCGCTCTCCTGGGACGTCGGCGACGTCCCCGACCTGACGTCGGCCCCCGCGGGCGAACGGGAGAACGGCTCCGGCCCGGCGGTGGTGGATGCGGCGCTCGCGCTGCCGTTCGATCCGCGGCGGGACGAGGCGACGGTCTTGTGGTGCGGCGCGGAGGCGGCCACGGGGGCGGAGATCGCCCGTGCCGTCCGTACCGGCCGGGCCAGTGGCGCCAGAGAGGTGCTCGTGCCGCCGGCACCGCCCGAACGAATGCCAGGGGATCACCGGGTGGCAGGGGCGGCCGAGCGGGTGGCGGCGATCTGGTCGGAGGTTCTGGGGCTGCCCGGAGTGGGCTGGGATGAGCCGTTCTTCGGGGCCGGTGGGCACTCGCTGAGCCTGATGCGGGTCTGCGGGCGGTTGCGGGAGGAGTTCGACAGGAACATTCCGCTGGTGGAGCTGTTCCGGCATCCGACCGTTCGGGCGCAGGCCGCGTACCTGTGTGGTCTGACGTCTGTCCCAGCCGGCACGGCAACGGCCGGCGCCGAGGACACCGGCGGCGCCGGGGGCGTGCCCCACGGCGATGAACTCATCGCCGTGGTCGGCGTCTCCTGTCGGATACCTGGCGCCGACGACGCGGCGAAGTTCTGGGACCTGCTCACGTCCGGCCGCGAGGCCGTGCGTACCGTCCCGGTCGCCCCCGGCGCGGTGGACCTCGTGCCCAGGCTCGGCTTCGTCGAGGGGATCGACCGCTTCGACCACGAGTTCTTCCACACCACGCCGCGTGAGGCCGAGATCACCGATCCCCAGCAGCGGCTGCTGCTGGAATGCGCCTGGCACGCCCTGGAGGACGCGGCCTGCATCCCTGAGCGGGTCGGCGACCGCATCGGGGTGTTCGCCGGATCCGGGACGAACGACCACCTCAGCCGGTTGAACGCCGACCGGGAGCTGCGGGAGACGGTCGGGCACGCGCAACTCTTGCTCGGCAACGCCAAGGACTATCTGGCCGGACGGATCGCCTTCCGGCTCGGCCTGCGCGGGCCGGCTGTCACCGTGCAGACCGCGTGCTCGTCCTCGCTCGTCGCGGTGCATCAGGCGGTACGCGCCCTGCTGTCCGGCGAATGCGATACGGCGCTGGCCGGCGGAGTGTCGCTCACCACGCTGGATGAGGAGGGCTACCGCTATGAGCCGGGAGGCATCTTCGCGCCGGACGGCCACTGCCGCGCCTTCTCCGACGACGCCGCGGGGACGGTGCCGGGAAACGGGGCGGCGCTCGTGGTCCTGCGGCGCCTGGCGGACGCGGTCCGCGACGGCGACCCCATACGAGCGGTGATCCGTGGCTCGGCCGTCAACAACGACGGCGCCGACAAAGTCGGCTTCACCGCGCCCAGCGTGTCAGGACAGGAACGGGCCATCGCCGATGCCCTCGCCGACGCCGGCCTCACCCCCGACGACATCGGCTACGTCGAGGCGCACGGCACCGGGACCCCGATGGGCGACCCCATCGAGCTGACCGCGTTGCAGCAGGCGTTCACCGCGCGTACCTCACCGGACCCGGTGCTGGTCGGTTCGGTCAAGTCCGTCCTGGGGCATCTCGACACGGCGTCCGGCGTGGTCGGGCTGATCAAAGCGGTCCTGATGGTCCAGCACGGTCAGGTGCCGGCCACCTTGAACGTGAGCCGCCCCATGGCGGCGTTCGACTTTGCGGCCGGCGTGCTGGAGCTCGCGACCACTCCCCGAGTCTGGACCGGAGGTCCTGAACGGCCGCGCCGGGCCGGGGTCAGTTCCTTCGGCATCGGCGGCACCAACGCGCACGTGATCATCGAGGAGGCGCCGTCGGCTCCGGCGCCGCCCGCCGGACCGGACGCCCCGGACCTCGTCCTGGTGTCGGCCCCGGACGCGGAGGGGCTGGAGCGGGCCAAAGACAGGCTGCGCGGGTGGGCACGAGATCACCCGGGCGCGCCCTTGCCGTCCGTGGCTGCCACGACGCGCCTCGGACGGCGACACTTCACCCATCGCGCCGCGCTGACCTGCGACTCCACCGCCGGCCTCGGCTCCGCGCCCGACAGGGACTGGGGCCAGGGCATCGCCGCCGAGGATCGGCCGATCATCATGATGTTCCCCGGCCAGGGGGTCGCCCTCGGCGGCATTGCCGGGCCGCTGCGCCGGGCCGAGCCGCTCTTCGGCGAGCAACTCGACGCCTGCCTCGACATCCTCATCTCGCAGGCGAGCGTGGACGTGTCACCCTGGCTGCTGGGCGCGGCGTCGGAGCCGTGCCCGGCAGAGGTCATCCAGCCTGCGCTCTTCGCGCTTGAGTACGCGCTGGCCGCGCTGTGGCGGTCCTGGGGCATCACGCCGGCGGCGGCCATCGGGCACAGCGTGGGCGAGTACGTCGCCGCCACATTGAGCGGGGTGTTCACGCTGACCGAAGCGCTGACCCTGGTGGCCGAGCGGGGACGCCTGATGGCGCGACTGCCCCCGGGCGCGATGCTGGCCGTGACCTGCGGCCCGCGGGAACTAGCCGCCCGGCTGCCCGCCGACCTGTGGCGGAGGCTGGACCTCGCGGCCGAGAACGCGCCGGCCCGCTGCGTCGTGGCGGGCCGGGAGGCGGACATCTCGCTTGCCGCCGATGCCCTCGCCGTGCAGGGCCTGGTCACCCGGCGGCTGCCGACCAGCCACGCCTTCCATTCACGGATGACGGAGCCGGTGCTGCCCGCGTTCGCCGCCGCCGTCGCCTCTCGCCAACTGGGCGCGCCCGGCCTTCCCGTTGTGTCCACCGTCACCGGCGACTGGTTCGAGCCGGGCCGGCAGGACGGTCCCGCCTACTGGGCAGAGCAACTGCGGCGGCCGGTTCGCTTCGCGGCGGGCGTCGCCGTGCTCCTGCGCGACCTGCCCGACGCCGTGTGGCTTGAGTGCGGCCCCCGGGCCGGCCTGACAGGCGCGGTGCGGCAGCAGTCGTCCCACCCGCTGCTGCAGTCCGGCCCGGACCGCGCCGACCCGGTTCGCCACCTGCGGATCGCCGTCGGCCGGTTGTGGAGCGCCGGGGCGCCGGTGGACCTGGCCCGGTTGTCCGGCGGGCGTCGGCCGCCGCTGCTGTCGCTGCCCGGCCACCCCTTCCGCCGCACCCACTTCCCGATCCGTCATCTTCCCGGCGACGGCGGTCCCGCAGCCACGTCGCCGGTCGCCACCCCCACCGACGGCCGGCGCGACGCCCGGCATGGCGTTGAACGCCCCGGTGCGCCCTCTGCACCCGAGCTGACCGGCCTGCACCAGGTCGTCGCACTGATCTGGGAGGAACTCCTGGGCGTGGAACCCACCAGGCCGGACGACGACTTCTTCGTCCTCCACGGCGACTCCCTCACCGGCACGCGATATGCCGCCAGGGTCAGGGACGTGCTGGGCGTCGAGATACCGCTCAGGTCCCTGTTCGAGCGGCCGACGGTGGCTGGGCAGGCGGCGGTGATCCGTACGGCGCTGCGTGCGGTCCTGCCGGAGGAGGAACTGCTGAAGGTCTTGGGCGAGCTGGGGGCACACGAGATCAGCGAAGGAGACGGACATGGATGACGAGGCACTGGACGCGGCCGAGGCTGTCGCGGTGATCGGGCTGGCCTGCCGTGTGCCCGGCGCGCACGACCCGGCCGAGCTGTGGCGGAACGTCGTTATCGGGGTCGAGTCCGTGACCACGGTGCCACGGGAGGAACTGCTCGCCGCGGGCGTGCCGCACGAGCTGGCAGAGGACCCGGACTACGTGCCCAGGTGCGGGTGGGTCGACGGGATCGACCACTTCGACGCCGGGCTGTTCACCATCCCGCCTCGCCAGGCGGCCGCCATGGATCCGCAGTTCCGGCTGTTGCTGGAGACGGCATGGACCGCGTTGGAGGACGCCGGATACCTCACCTCCGACGGGGAGAACCGAGTGGGGGTGTTCGGCGGGGTCTCCTCCAACGACTGGCTGTTCCGGCTGCTGGGCGATCGCGACCTCGTCGAGGCGCTCGGCATGACGCAGCTCGCGCAGGGCGCGGAGAAGGACTACGCGATATCACAGCTGGCGTACCGGCTGCGGCTGCGGGGACCGGCGCTGACGGTGCAGACCGCGTGCTCGTCGTCCCTGGTGGGCGTGCATCTGGCCGTCCGCAGCCTGCTGACCTACGAGTGTGACCTCGCGCTCGCCGGTGGCGCGGGCATCACGCTGCTGGATCGCACGGGTTACCGATTCGAGCCCGGCGGAGTGCGCTCGGCGGACGGCCGGTGCCGCGCATTCGACGCGGCGGCCGGGGGGACCGTGGCCGGCAACGGGGTGGGAATGGTGACGCTGAAGCGGCTGAGCGAGGCGATCCGCGCCGACGACACCGTGCGAGCGGTCATCCGGGGCAGCGCGGTCAACAACGACGCCGGAGGCGGGGCCGGTTTCACCGCGCCCAGCGTCGCAGGCCAGGCCGAGGTGCTGACCGAGGCGCTGGCCGCCGCGGGGCTGCCGGCCGCGTCGATCGGATACCTGGAGACCCACGGAACAGGGACCGAACTCGGCGACGCGATCGAGCTCACTGCCCTGCGAGAGGTCTTCGGCGGGCCCGGCCGGACCGTCGCCCTGGAGCTCGGCACGCTGAAACCGAACATCGGCCACCTTGACGCGGCCTCCGGCGTGCTGGGACTCATCAAGGCGGTCCTGGTGGTGGAGCACGGGCTCATTCCGCCGAACCTGCACCTGGAGCGGCCGAACCCGGCCATCGACTGGGAGGCGTCCGGGCTGTCCGTCTCCGGCCGCCCCCGCCCGTGGCGGTCCCACCCGGACCGGCCGCGCCGGGCCGGGGTCAGCTCATTCGGAATCGGCGGCACCAATGCCCACGTCGTGATCGAGCAGGCTCCCCCGGGGACCGGGGTGCTCCGCTCCGCCCCGGTTCGCCCCCCATCCCGCACCGCCTTGCCGCCTGTCGGCGGCGGCCTGCCGGCAGACGCCGCATCACATGGCGTGGCGCAGCCGGGCGGCGGACCGAACGGCACGGTACGCACGGGTGCGGCCGCTCGGGTGGGAAGCGCCGGGCACCTGCTCTCGCCAGGACCAGGCGGAGCGAGCGCCCCCGCCGAGGGGGCGGGACCTGAGGTGGTGCCGTTGTCCGCGGCATCGCCCGCCGTGCAGGCCGAGCTGAGGACCCGCGTCGAAGCGTTCGCCGAGAGGAGCGGGGGAGCGGTGCCGCTGGACGGCATCGCGACGACCACGCAGTTGGGCCGCGCCCGGCTCGGCCACCGGGCGGCCAAGGTGGCGGCCACGACCGGCGACCTGGCCCATCCCGCAGGCTGGGTGGAGGGTGTCGCCGCGCCCGCCAGGACCCTGCTGGTCTTCCCCGGTCAGGGCGCCCAGTATCCTGGCGCCGGAGCGGGCCTCTACCGCTCGGAGCCGGTCTTCCGCCGCCACGTTGACGAATGCGCCGACGAACTGCTGCCCCACCTCGGCTTCGATCTGCGTGAGGCGATGTTCGGGGCCGATGCCGCCCGACTGGCCGACACCTCCGTGGCTCAGCCTGCCCTGTTCACGCTCGGCTACGCCTTGGCCCGCCTGTGGCGGCACTGGGGCGTGAACCCTCGGGGGCTGCTCGGGCACAGCGTCGGTGAGTTCGTCGCCGCGTGCCTGGCGAGCGTGATGTCCCTGCCCGACGCCCTTCGCGTGGTCGCCCGCCGCGGTGAACTGCTGCGAGAGACCCCCGAGGGCCGGATGGCGGCCGTGCCGATCTCCGAAGACGACATCCGGCCGTGGCTGGACGGTCTGCGCGACTGCGCCGTCGCCGCGGTCAACGGGCCGCGTGACGTGGTCGTCTCCGGCCCACCTGACGAGATCGACGACCTGCTCGACCGCCTGGCCGCCATCGATGTCTCCGGTGTGCGGCTGACCACGAACCGGGCGTTCCACTCGCCGCTGACCGGCCAGGCCGCGGAAGAGTTCACGAAGGTCATGTCGGAGGTGTCTCTGTCACCACCGGCGATCCCGATCTTCTCCACCGTCACCGGAGACGCGATCGGCGTCGACGAGATCACAGATCCGGTGTACTGGGGACGTCAACTGCGCGCCCCGGTACGGTTCGCCGACGCCCTGACCGCCATGGTCACCTCCGGCCCGGACAAGGCGCTCGTGGTGGAGACCGGCCCCGGTCACGTACTTTCCGCGCAAACCCGCCGCAACCATCCGGACGTCACGACCGTGGCCTGCCTGCCGCACGCCCGCCGCCGCGTAGGGCCGGAGGACGACCGGCGCCAGCTGCTGAACGTCCTGGCGACCCTCTGGGTCCACGGCGTGGACGTCGACTGGACCTCCCATAGGGCCGGCCGCTCCGGAGGCCGGTTCCCGCTTCCCACGTATCCGTTCGATCCCGCCCGCCACTGGCCCGACGGGCTCGGCGGTTCTGGCGACCGGCAGCACGCCGATCCCGTGCCCGCCCCGCCGGCGGCCGTGACCACCACCGCGTACGACGGGTTCGACGAGGTCACGGCGTTCCTGGTGCGCACGTGGCAGGACGTGCTCGGTGCGGACCGCGTGGGCCTCGACGACGACTTCTTCGAGCTCGGCGGGGAATCGCTGCTTGCCATCCGGCTGATCAATCGTGTCCGGCGTCGCTTCGAGATCAGGCTTCCGATCACCAGCCTGTTCGACGCGCCCACGGTGCGCGAACTGGCGGCCGTGGTCCGCGCGGCGCTGCCCCCGGAAGGGGACGACGAGGTCAGCGGACTGGTCGAGGCCATCGCGTCCCTGGCCTCCGTCCAGGATCAGCGGGGAGGCGTCGATGACTGAGCGCGTGCCGCTGTCCTATCCCCAGCATCGGTTGTGGCTCATGGAACGGCTGCGGCCGCAAGCGCCGACCTTTAACGTGCCGCTCGGCGTCTGGCTCGAGGGCCCCTTCGACGTCCGCGGGCTCGGGTACGCCCTCCAAGAGACGGTCCGGCGACACGAATCACTGCGGACGGTGATCGAATCCGACGGCGGTGGGGAGCCCGCGCAGGTCGTCCAGCCGCCCGTCCCGACCGAACCGGACGTGCTCGACCTGCGCGGCTCCTCCGGCGACCTGGACGCCCTCGCGCTGCGGCACGCCACGGAGTACGCCCGCCGCCCTTTCCGGCTCGACGCCCCGCCGCTGCTGCGCGTCCTGGCCGTGCGGGTCGCCGACGACAGGCACCTGCTCGTCATCGTCGCCCATCACATCGTCAGCGACGGGTGGTCCACCGGCCTGCTTGTCGCCGAGCTGGCCAGGCACTACACCGCCCACCACTCGGGCACGCCGGAGCCGCAGCCGTCCGCGCCCGCCCAGTACCGAGACTTCGCCACCTGGCAGCGCGCCCTCGTCGGCACCGAACTGGCCGGACAGCTCGCCTTCTGGCGGCGCTACCTGGACGGCGCGCCACGAGAACTGGAGTTGCCGACCGACCGTCCGCGCCCGCCGGTGCAGGGCTTCCGCGGCCGGCTGCACCGCTTCGCGCTTCCCACCGAGGTCGCGCGGGGTGCGCGGCACACTGCCTCCGCGCTTGGCGCCACTCCGCACATGCTCGCCCTCACAGCCTTCGCCGGGACGCTCGCGCGGTACTCGGGCGTCTTCGATCTCGTGATCGGCACACCCGTGGCGAACCGCCCGCACCCCGACTTCGAAGAGCTCATCGGCTACTGCGGCAACCTCCTCGCGACCCGCGTGGACCTGACCGGCGCACCGACATTCGCCGAGGCGGTCCTGCGCACCCGCCGATCCGTCCTGTCCACGCTCGAGCATCAGGACGTCCCCTTCGAGCTGCTGGTCGAGGAGCTGGGCGCCGGGCGCGACCCCAGCCGCCACCCCCTCTTCCAGTGCCTGATGGTGACCCAGGACTTCCTGCCCCGAAGCGCCGTTTTCGGCGCGGCGCGAGCACGTTACGTGGAGCTGGACAACGAGACGTCCAAAGCGGACCTCTACCTGACGCTCGATTGGCACGGCGGGCACCCGCACGGCTCGGTGCAATACGACAGCGACCTGTTCGATCCCGTCACCGTGGCGGCCGTGACCGAGCAGTTCCTGGCGGTGCTCGGCGAAGGGTGCCGGGAACCGGGACGGCGCCTCGCCCACCTCGCCACGGCGCGGTCGTCCGTCCACGCCGAGGGACCTCCTCCGGCGTCCCCAC
>NZ_JAAAHR010000128.1:0-28348 GCF_009908215.1 Nonomuraea sp. K271
CGCCTGGAGCTGGGCGAGCACGGTCTTCTCGCCGGGGAGCTCGGCGACCTGATCCGCCGCCACCCGCTCCGGGAGCGGCTGCGTGCGGCCCATATGCGAGCCCTGTACGGCGCGGGCCGGGCGAGCGTCCGCGCCATGCTGGACGAGGTCGTCGCCTGGGGCGGCGCGCTGAAGGCGCTGCGCGACGGCACAGCGCCCGCCCGCCTTGATGCCCGTCCATGATCCTGCTCATCGCGCGCGGGTGAGGGGGTGGTCGATCTCGTCACGCCGGAGGCGGGCGAGAGCGATGGCCAGTACGGCGACCGTCAGCGGGGCGACGGCGGCCACGAGAAAGACAGGCCGGCTACCCCAGGCGGCTGCCACCGGGCCGACCAGCGCCATGGACAGGGGAGCCGCGCTGAGCGAAACGAAGAAGTCGAGGCTGGAGACCCGGCCGAGCATGGCGGGCGGGACGCGACGTTGCAGCAGTGTTCCCCAGATGACGCCCGCGCCGGACGTAAGGGCGCCGCACAGGAAGAGCGCGGCGATCATGGCCCCTAGTTGGTCGGCCGCGCCGAGGACGGCGAGCGGAAGACAGCCTCCACCCCAGGTCAGGAGCATCACGGACAGGTAGCGCCGGGGAAGGTCAGCGCCGACATCGTGAGCGAGCCGATCACCCCGCCGAGGCCGTAGCAGGCGAGGGCCAGCGCGTACGCCTGAGGCCCGCCCGCTCCCTGGTCGCGGATCGTGAACGGCAGCAGGACCTGGATCGGTCCGATGGTGACCAGGACGAGCGTGACGGCGAACGCCAGCGTGCCGACCAGCCACGGCGTCGTGAGCAGGTAGGCGAACCCGGCCCGCAGGTCGCTCACCACCGACCGGACAGGGAGGAGGAGGTGGGTTAGCGTCCACGGAAGTGGTGTACGGGTTTGAGTCCGTTCGTCGCTTTGATGCCCGTGAGGGAAGATCGATGTGACATGAGGGCGGCCACTCCGCGATCCTTCACAGCTGTCGAAGGCATACGAAGGAGAACGAGAAGTGGCCGCTAAGGTTGGCGCTGCCGCCGCGCAGCCGGGTCGCGGCCACGACTGGGGCGGCCAGCGGGGTGGACAGGGTGATGGTCAGCGCGTTGAGCCCGCGGACCAGAACGCTTTTTTCCTTGGATCTTGGTGTGGCCGAAGCCGGAGCCCTGCTTGGCATAGCCGTAGGTGCGCCGCTGCATGGAGTCGATGTCGAGGAAGGCCAGCACGTCGGCGCCGGGCAGCAGCGGCGTGTGCCGGGCCAGTGCGGCGAGTACCTGCCGGGCGACCGTGTCCAGCTGGCGTACGTTGCCCCAGGTGAAGGCGCGCAGGAACGAGCCGAGCGTGGACGGCGCGCGGATGCCGGTGAACAGCTTGCCCATCCCGCCGTGCCGCAGCGCGCCCAGGCCGTCGATACTGTCGGCGCCGCAGGCCATCCCGGCCACGATCGAGGCGAGCTTCGCAGGAGCGTTCACCCCGCCTGCCGCTGCCCGCGTCACATGCTCACCGGTCAAACGCTCCAGGCCTGCCCGCTCAGCCAGCCGCAGCGCCGGCCCTCTCTGTCAGACTGCTGTGATACATGGGACAGATGAGTCCATTTGATGTGAAGCAGGGCGAGACAGGACGATCGAGACAGTGACGATGACCCTCGCCGATCAGAGCGCCTTGACGGGGCAGGATGGTCGGGTGACCGATGAGCAGCCGACCCGGCCCAAGCGGCGGACGTTCACCAAGGCCTACAAGGCGCGGATCCTGGCCGCTTTCGACGCGCTGCCTGAAGGCAGCCCTGAGCGGGGCGCACTGCTCCGCAAGGAACGGCTGTACCACTCCCATATCGTGCACTGGAGAAAGCAGGCTGAGAGCGGAACACTCCCGGCCTCGACCGGCCGGCCGCACAAGAGCGCCGAGTCGGAGGAACTGGCCCGGCTGCGGGCCGAGAACAAGAAACTCAAAGCCAATACCGAAAAACTCGAGTCCCGCAACGAGAAACTGGCCGGCGAGCTGGGGAAAACCAAAACCGCGCTGGATATTGCGGGAAAAGTCCCTGATGTCACCACGGTGACGCTCTGCCTGCGGTGAAATTCGGGGGTTGTTGCCCGCCGACGTCGAGAATGCCTGGTGCCAGCCGAGCCCGTGGAAAAGTCTGACGCTGGGAGCTGCTTCAGGGGCTCTGCCTTGTTGCTTCGAGCACGCGAATCCGCCTCTTACCGTCCCCGTCTGCTCCCGCGGGCAGCCACGCGTCGATCACCTTCCCTTCGAACTGGAGACGTGGCGTGCAGGAGACCGAGGAACCGTTAGAATTCGTGCAGCGAGTCGCCGCCCTGGACATTGGCAAGAGCACGTTGATGGCGTGCATCCGGGTCCCGCATGAGGACAAGCCCGGCCGCAGGCTGCAGGAGGTCGGTGAGTACGCCACCACGACCCGATCTCTGCTGGCGCTAGCTGACCGGCTGCGCTGCCAGGGCGTCACCTTGGTCGCGATGGAGGCGACGTCGGACTACTGGAAGCCGGCGTTCTACCTGCTCGAAGCCGAGGGGTTCGAGTGCTGGCTGCTGAACGCCAAGCACGTCAAGAACGTGCCCGGCCGTCCCAAGACCGACAAGCTCGACGCAGTCTGGCTGGCGAAGGTCGTCGAGCGAGGCATGTGCCGGCCAAGCTTCGTGCCACCGAAGCCGATCCGGCAGCTACGGGACCTGACCCGGTATCGACGGACCCTGGTGCGTGAGCGAAGCAGCGCGAAGCAGCGCCTGGAGAAGATCCTTGAAGACGCCCAGATCAAGCTGACCAGCGTGATCAGTAACTTGCTCACCGTCTCCGGCCGCCAGATGCTCCAAGCCATGATCGATGGCGAACGCTCGCCGAAGGTCCTCGCTGAGATGGCCCGCGGCAAGATGCGTGCCAAGCTGGACGCTCTTCAAGAGGCTTTGACCGGCCACTTCGATGAACATCACGCCTTCCTGTGCACCATGATGCTGGCCCGCATCGACGACCTCACCGCACGCATCGGCGAACTGTCGCAGAAGATCGAGCAGGTGATGGAGCCGTTCACGGTCCAGGTTGACCAGCTGATCGAGGTGACCGGCGTGGGCCGGAGCTCCGCCCAGGAGATCATCGCGGAGATCGGCGTGGACATGACCCGCTTCTCCTCCAGCGACCATCTCGTGGCCTGGGCGCGCTATAGCCCACAAACCAGGCAATCGGCCGGCAAGACCAAGAGCTCCACGACCGGCAAGGGCAACTGGCTCAGCGGCGCGCTCGGCGAAATCGGCATCGCCACCTCCCGCACCGACACCTTCCTCGGGGCCAGATACCGGCGGATCGCCAAACGCCGGGGCAAACGACGAGCCCTCGTCGCCGTCGGGAACTCCGTCCTCACCATTGCCTGGCACCTGCTGTCCGACCCCGATGCCCGCTTCAACGACCTCGGCCCCGGCTTCTACGAATCCCGCATCAACAAAGAGCGGCAAACCCGCAACCTGATGCGCCAGCTCGAACAGCTCACCGGCCGCCCCGTCGTCCTCGGAGACGCCGCGGCCTGACACCCTGAACGTTCCCTCCGCCCTGACCGAAGATCACCGGCTGGGGTTCGCTGCCGCGCGCACCTTCTCACCGAATATCGAATCAGCATTCGCGCTGCTTCGGGACATCTCAAGCAGCGCGGACTCCGACACGAACTGAATCGGGTCCTGGACGAGTATTTCCCGGCTCTGGAGGTGTCGGTCGGCACGGTGAAGGCATGCGCGGTGTTCGGGAGATCCCGGGCCACGGTGCACCGCCGGCGAAATCCGCGCCCGCCCGTACATGGACCGCGCCGGCCGTTCCATCACCCGGCCGAACTGTCCGACGACGAGCGCGAGCAGGTGCTGGCCGTGCTCGATTCCGCCCGCTTCGCCGACAAGTCGCCCGGCCAGGTGTGGGCGATCCTGCTGGATGAGGGTGTCTACCTGTGCTCGCAGGCCACCATGTACCGCCTGCTGCGCGAAAGGGGGCAAAGTGGCGAGCGGCGTGCCCAGGCCGTACGCCCGCCGACCAGCAGACCCGAACTGGAGGCCGACCGCCCCAACCTCGTGTGGTCGTGGGACATCACCAAACTGAAAGGCCCGGTGCGAGGCGTCTACTATCTGTTGTACGTCATCATTGACATCTTCTCCCGCAAAGTCATTCACTGGGGAGATTTGGCCCACCGAAAACGGCACTCTGGCCAAAGGATTCATTCAGAACGCAATCGCCGCCAACAATAACGTCGCGCCTCGCTCCATCCACGCCGACCGCGGTACGTCGATGACCTCTAACACCGTCACCGGCCTGCTCGCGCTGCTCGGCATCGATCAATCGCATTCCCGGCCGCACGTGTCCAACGACCACCCGTACTCGGAAGCGCAGTTCAAAACCCTCAAATATTGCCCGGCATTTCCTGGACGGTTCGGATCCATCGAAGACGCCAACGTTTTCTGCGGCCAATTTTTCCGCTACTACAATCACGAGCATCGTCATTCCGGGATCGCGATGCACCGCCTCGGTGCACGACGGCACCGCCGTGTACATCCAGGCCCGCCGGATCGCGACCCTCCACGCGGCCTTCCAGGCGCATCCGGAACGGTTCCGCGGCCGGCGCCCCTACCCACCGGCATTGCCGACCAAGGTGTGGATCAACCAGCCACCCGTGATCTCCGAGACCGACACCTCACCACAAAACGCGCAAGTAGCCTGACGTCTCACCGGGTTTGACAGGTTCCGGCACCGTTTACAGAAGCTGTCCTACGATCAACTCCCTTTCGCGTTCAGGACACAATCAGCCAACGCAGCTTGAGGTGGTTTGACGTCTCTCCTCGCAGGGCGACGCCGAAGGGCCAGACCTTCATCTCCTGCACAGCACCGCATCCAAGGTTACCTACACAACAACCTCACCTTCCGCGCTCGTGGCGCACTTGAAGATCAAGCTCAGACATCATTGGACGCCTTTCCTCCGGACTGCCCAATCTGGTAGCCGCTGGCCTGCTCGTGGAAGAGATCCGCATACAGCCCACCCGACTCCAGGAGATCTTCGTGGGTTCCCCATTCGACGAGCCGCCCACCTTTCAGCATGAGGATGAGGTCCGCCATGCGGGCCGTGGAGATCCGGTGGGAGACGAACACGGTGACCGCGGCCCCGCCACCTCCACCGGATCTGCCAGCGAGCCGGAAACGTTCGAACAGCTCATGCTCGGCCAATGCGTCCATGGCCGAAGCCGGCTCGTCGAGAACCAGCAGATCAACATCTCGCCGCATCAGGGTACGGGCCAGGGCCACCCGCTGCCACTGCCCTCCGGACAGATCGACACCCGGCGCATAGCGGACGCCGACCACCGAACGCAGACCATCGGGTAGCTCTCGCGCAAGCTCCCCCGCACCGGCCCGATCCAGAGCGTCGGATACCGCCGCCTCCCTCAGGCGAGCCTGGTCCCCTACTCCGACCGATTCCAACAGGCTCAGCTCGATCCGGGCGAAATCCTGGAAGAGCACCGAGCTCCGGAGCCGCTCGGCGTCGACCGGCGACGCAGGAAAGCGGGCTGGCGACGCGGGGGAGTCAGCCGGCGGGGGCGGGAAGCCGTGCACTCTCATATGCCCCACCGTCGGTGAGTACAGGCCGCACAATACTTTCGTCAAAGTGCTCTTGCCTGAACCGTTCTCGCCCACGACCGCCACGACCGCCCCGGCGGGCAGCACGACCGACACGTCGCGCAGTGCCGGTTCAGTACGGCCCGGGTAAGCGAACGACACGTTGTTCAGCGTGATGCCCGGCGGTTGATCGGCACCCGCCGCCCGCATCAGAACGTCGATCTCGGGCAGGGACTCACGCTGGCTCGCCAGCCAGTCCAGCCACTGAACGGTTCTCCCCATCTGGTGCAGTACGGCCAGGAGAGCCACGACGGCACCGATCTGCATGCTGATCTGTACGGCCAGGGCCAGCACCAGAACGAGGTCGCCGGTCGTGGCCCGGCCCGCGGAGACCTCGGTCAGCACCACGGCCAACGCGCTGGCGTACCCAAGCGCGAAGACGATCTGGCCGGCGGACCGGATGGCCATCGCCGTCCGCTGGCCGCGCCAGAGGATGCCCGTCACCGACTGCCAGGCGTGTTCGAACCGAACGACCATCTCCGCCCGCAGGTTCAGCACCCGCGATTCCACGGCCGTCGCCGGGTCAGTGGCGAGTTCGAGGAAGTGCCCGGCCAGTCGCGCCTGACCGGCGCTCCGCTCGCGGGCACGGTTAGTGACGCCCTCCGCCCAGTGGCTGGTCCAGATGAGGACGAAGGCCAAAGCGGGCAGCAGGACGAACCAGCCGCTCAGCCCGGCCATCAGCACCGTGCCGGCCACGAGCTGGACGAGCAGGGCCCCGACCTGCAGCGCGGCCTCCAGAGCGGCGGTCGTCTGCCACAGGCCGTTCTGGACCAGGTAGAGGGTGTCGGCGTAGTTGGGCCGCTCGCGGCGGAGCAGGCCGACGTCGTCGTTGGCGGCACGGAACAACCGCGCGTTGAGCCGGACCTGGACGAGCTCTCCGAGCTCGTGGTACATCAGGTGGGCGAAGTGCGCGCACATCCGCTCCATGGCCAGCAGCACGCCGAGCAGGACGGCCAGGCCGGCCGCCGTGCCGGCCTGGCCGTCCTGCCCGGTGAGCACGGCGTCGGTGAAAACCCGCAGAACCATGGCGACGAGCGGGGTGGCGAGGTAGCCCAGGGCCATCAGACCCGCCGAGCCGAGCAGCCGGGTCCGGTCGATCTCCCAGGCCAGCGTCAGGAGAAGCCGGCCGGCCCGCAGCCGGCTCACGTCCTCGCTCCCCGTGATCCGCCCGCCTCCAAGCCCGAGGCGTTCGCCTCGGGCTTGGAGGCGAACTTCGCGGCCTGCAGGGTGAACAGCCGCGCGTACTCGCCGCTGGCGGCGACGAGCTCGTCATGCGTGCCGTATTCGGTGATGCGTCCCCGCGCCAGCACCGCGATGTGGTCCGCCCGCCGCACCGTGGAGAAGCGGTGGGAGATCACCACCGTGGTGAGCCCCTCGGTCAGTTCATGGAAGCGCTCGTAGAAGGCGATCTCGGCGCGGACGTCGAGCTGGGCGGTGGGCTCGTCCAAGATCAGGGCGGAGGCCCCGTTTCCGACGGCGTACAGGGCGCGGGCCAGCGCGATGCGCTGCCACTCGCCTCCCGATAGTCCCACCCCGTTCTCCTGCGCCGGGGACAGCACGGTGTCGAGGCCGCGGGGAAGGGCGGCCACCACGTCCATGGCGTGCGCCTTGCGCAGCGCGGCGAGCACGCCGTCGTCGGTCGTTTGGCGCACGCCTCCGTAGGAGCCCAGTGTGACATTGTCGCGCAGGGTCAGCTCGTACCGCGAGAAGTCCTGCAGGGTCACCGAGAGCCGGCGCTGCCAGTGCGCCGGGTCCGACGTGGCCAGATCCACTCCGTCCACGGTGACGGCGCCGAGGGCGGGCTGGTAGAGGCCGGTCAGGAGCTTCACCAGGGTGCTCTTCCCCGCTCCGTTCATCCCGACGATCGCGGTCGACGTGCCCGCGGGCAGAACCAGGTCGACGCCGGACAGGACCTCATCGGCGCTGCCCGGGTAGCGGAAGCGCACTCCCTCAAGGGCGATGGCCGGAGAGGGCGAGCCCGCTGTGGGAAGGCGGAGGAGTGCCGGCGCGTTCGTCCTGACGCTCACCTGGTGGCCGTATTCCTCGATGCTGCGCTCGGTGATGATGCCGAACTGCGTCTGCACGTCGCTTTCCGCGATGTGCCCGCCGAAGCGCAGCGGCATGAGCAGCGCCTGGATCGCCACCGCGAGGCCGACCGGGTCCGAGGCGTACTGCGGGTGGGTCGCGATCGTCCCGAAGACGACGACGGAGACGATCAGGCCGATGGCCGTGTAACCCAAGAACGGCCTGAGATAGATACGCCGCCGCTCCGCCCACAACTTGGTCAGATAGTCACGTGACTCTCGTTGGTACCGCACGTCCAACCAGTCCGACAGGCTCAGCGAACGGATCTCCTTGGTGGTGCGGCTCACCACACCCAGGGCGTGCAGGTACAGGAAGCGGCGCCGCTGGGCGCCCAGTTCGAGCCAGGCCAGACCGAACCTGTCCAGGGCCCCGCGCTGCCCCCACCGTAAGACCAGCGCCGCCGCCCCCACCAGCGCCGCCGCGCCCCAAGACAACTGCACACCTGCCAGCACCAGCGCCGATCCCAGCTGCAGGTACCGGGTGGCCAGCGGCGGCAGCGCGGCCGCGCCCGTCCCCGGCGTCTGCCCGGTCTCGACGAACGCCGTTCGCACGTCGTTGGCCAGCGTGCGGGCTTCGTCGCGTTCCACGGCCGGCAGCGGCGCCGCGAGTGCCATGGACATGAAGTGGCCGGCCCGGCGTCCGTCGATGCGCCGGGCCATCTGCGTGGCGAGCGCCGACTGCACCGGCGCGACCAGATACATCGCGCACGATGCCGCACCGGCCAGGATCAGCGCGGGTAACGCGCCCGACAACGGGGACCCGCCGGGAACGGGGGAACCGAGGACGCCTTCCAGCGCCTTGGCTGTGGCGACGATGAACACCAGCGGCAGCAGGCCGGCCGCGACGGCCAGTGCCCCAGCGGTGAGCAACAGGCCCGGCCCGGCGCCTGGCAGGAGCCTGACGAGTCCGAGCCAGCCGGTCAGTGCTGCTCGTCGTCGGCGGAACAGGGTCATGATCCGATCCCGCATCCCACCCCCCATCAGGCACACGAACGCGATGATCGCGATCATATGCGCGACGGACGCAGGCCCTCTGTGACCATTTTCTGGGACATGCCGGACTCACTCCGGGCGTGAGATTACTGGGGCCACGAGCGTCATCAGCCTACGCGTCGTGACTGAGGGGTCACCAAGTGCGCATCATGCTGCTTCAGAACATGTACTACGAACCAGCCCTGGGCGGCGCGAACCGCAGCGGCCGGCGCTGGATGGAGTTGTTGGCCGCTCGAGGCCACGAGTGCATGGTGCTCGCTCTCGTCTCCTCCCCCTCGGCACCGCCTGCCGAGGACAGGCTGATCGCCGGCGTTCGGGTCAGGCTGTGTCACGGCCGGGCGTTGCCGGCGACCGCCGCCAGTCTGCTGCGTGCGGAATCCCCCGATTGGGTGCTGGTTCCCTCCGACGACCCTGGACAGCTCATGCTGGGCGCCGCCGTGGCCTACGACCCGGCGCGAGTGGTGTATGTGGCGCACACCATTCAGCAACTGCCGTTCGGGCCTGCCGCGTACTATCCCAGCGCGGCCGGTACCCGGTTGCTGCGGAAGGCGGGGGCCGTTGTGTCGGTGAGCGAGGCCGCCGCCGCGCACCTGACGCGGTGGGCCGGGCTGCCCTCCGTCGTCATCCGGCCGCACGTCTACGCCGACCGGCCACCCCCCTCCAGCCCGCCCGCGACCCGCAGCGAGACGGTGATGGTCAATCCGTGCGCGGTCAAAGGCATCGAGCTGTTCCTGGCGCTGGCGGCGGCCTTCCCCGAGCAGCGGTTCGTGGCGATTCCGACCTGGGGCACGACGCCCGAGGACCGAGCGGCGCTGGACGCGGCCCCCAACGTGACGATCCGTGAGCCCGAGCCGGACCTTCGTCCGCTCCTCCGATCGGCCCGGGCGCTGGTGATGCCCTCGCTGTGGGACGAGACGTTCGGCTACACGTGCGTGGAGGCCATGGCGGAGGGAGTTCCGGTGCTCGCCAGTGATGTCGGCGGCCTGCGGGAGGCCAAGCTCGGCGTGCCGTACCGCCTGCCGGTGCGGCCCGTCACGGCGTACCGCCTGGCCAGGGGGCGTCCTGTCCCCACGGTGCCGGAGCAGGACCCGGAACCGTGGCGGCGGGCGCTCGGCGCCCTGCTGTCCGACGAGGAGCATCACCGCGACATCGCGACGAGATCCCGGGCCGCCGCCGACGCCTTCATCGCCTCCCTCGACCCGCACGCCCTCGAACGCCACCTGATCAGACTTTCGGAGGGTGCGACGTGACGCGTCCCGACCTGACCGGCCCAGTCCAGCCGGAGCGCCCGCGACGGCCGGAGAACGTCGTCGCGGCCACTCCGGTGCAGCGTCAGCTCTGGTTCACCGACCGGCTCGCCCCGCACAGCCCGCAGAACAACGTGGCCCTGCGTTTTTGGCTGCGCGGCCCCGTGTCCGCCGCCGCGCTGCAGGCGGCCCTCGACCACGTGACCGCCACCCACGAGGCGCTGCGCACCTGCTTCGGGCTGCTGGACGACGAGCTTACGCAGTACATCAGGCCGAGCTGCGTCTTTCCGCTCCACAGGCTCACCGCCGGCTCCCGGGAGGCCGCGCTGGGCCTGGCCGACAGGCTCGTCCGGGAGCCGATCGACCTGGCGGCGGCGCCGGCCGGACGCGCCGCCCTCATCGAGACCGAAGACGACGGCTCCTGCCTGGTTCTCGTCCTGCATCATGCCGTCGCGGACCATGCCTCACTGGGCATCATCCGGCGCGAGCTGTCGCAGGCGTACCGGGAGGCGATCACCGAGGGCCGGCCCGCCTCCGGCGGCCCGCGCCTGCAGTACGCCGACTACGCGGTGTGGGCGGAAGAAGTCCGGCGCACACCCGAGTTCGCGGCGCACGGCACGTTCTGGGAACAGGAGCTGGCCGGTTTTCCGGTCGTTGTCGAACTTCCGGCCGACCGGCCCCGCCCGGCGCGGCTGCTTCCCGATGGGGCCACCCACCGGTTCCGTCTGCCCGCCGAGGACGCCAAGGGCGTCAGGGAGCTGGCCCGATCGGCGGGCGCGACCCCGTTCATGGTGTACCTGAGCGTGTTCGCCCTCGTGCTGCGCCGGTGGGCCGATCATGACAAACTGCTCATCGGCTCGCCGGTCAGCGTACGCACCCGCCAGGAACTGGCCGACGTTGTCGGGCCGCTCATCAACACGCTGGTCTTCGGGATCGACCTGGCCGGGGCCGAGACCTTCATGGAGGTGCTCAACCGGGTCAGGCGGGCCGGCCTGCGGGCGCTGGCGCACCAGGAGTACCCCTTCGAGCTCCTCGTCGACCGGCTCGCCCCGCCCCGGGATCTGTCCCGCTCCCCCCTCGTGCAGGTCTCCTTCATGCTCCACGGCGGCGCGGGCGAGCCGCTCGCGCTGGCCGGCGTGGAGTGCGAGCAGCTTGAGACCGACACCGCCACAGCCAAGCAGGAGTTGCTCCTCTGGCTCACGTCGAGCGATGACGAGGTGGACGGCGTCATCGAGTACGCCACGCAGCTGTTCTCCGCCGCTAGCGTCGCCCGGCTGGCCAACCGGTACGACCGGCTGCTGCGCCAGGTGGTCGCCGAACCGAACCGGCCCGTACGGGACCTCGACTGGGTGGGCGAACGGGACCGGCGGACGCTGCTGGACTGGGGCCGCGGACCGCAGGAGGGCGACGCCGAACTGGTCCCCGACCGCATCCTGGCCGTCGCCGCGGACACCCCGCACCGGACCGCGGTGGTCGACCGCGAGGGAGAGCTCGGCTACGCCGAACTCGTCGCGCAGGCCACCGGCCTGGCCCACCGGCTCCGCCACGTGTTGTCCGAGGCGGGGCCCGAGCCGCGAGTAGGACTGTGCCTGCCCCGGGACCGGTGGTTGCTGATCACGATGGTCGGGGCCCACCTGGCCGGGGCGGCGTACGTCCCGCTCGACCCCGATCATCCACCGGCCAGGCTGCGGTTGATCGCGCAGGACGCCGGGCTGGTCGCCCTGGTGACCACCGTCGAGCTCAGCGCCCTGGGGCTCGTCACCCCGGGCGGGACTCCGACGCTGCTGATGGACGACGAGCCGGAGGACGCGTCCCCTGCGCCGCCCGGCCCGCTGCCGCAGACCGCCCCGGACCACAGCGCCTACCTGATGTACACCTCCGGCTCTACCGGCCGCCCCAAAGGGGTCGTGATCGAGCACGGCAGTCTCGCCAACGTCATGGCATCCTTCAGGGACTCCCAGAAGATCACCGGCGACGACCGCTTCCTGGCCTCGACGTCGGTCGGCTTCGACATCGCCGGGCTGGAGCTGCTGCTGCCGCTCTACTGTGGCGGCCAGGTGGTGCTGGGGCCTTCACCCCGTGTCGCGGACCCGGAGCAACTGCTCGATCTGGCCTCCCGGCACGGGGTGACCGTGCTGCAGGCGACCCCCACGCTGCTGGTCCGCGCCGTCCGTGCGGCCGCTGGTCCGGTGCCGACGCTGACCCAGGTCTGGTGCGGCGGCGAGGCCCTGTCGGCCGACGCCGCGCGAGAGGTCATCGCCTGGTGCCAGAGCCAGGGCACGCCGGAGCGGCGGCCCAGGCTGTACAACCTGTACGGGCCGACGGAGACCACCATCTGGTCCACCATGGCCGAGGTCCTGCCCGGCGTCGAGGCCGATCCACCGATCGGCCGCCCCCTGCGCAACACCCGGGTGTACGTCGTGGACGACGACCTGCGCCTGGTGCCGCCCGGCATGAGCGGTGAGCTGCTGATCGGCGGAGCGGGCGTGGCCCGCGGCTACTGGGACCGGCCGGAGCTGACCGCGGACCGGTTCGTGGACGACGTGTTCGCCGGCGGCCGCCTCTACCGGACCGGCGACATCGCGCGGTGGGGTGAGGACGGGCTGCTGCGCTTCGCCGGGCGGCTGGACGATCAGGTCAAGATCCATGGTTTCCGGGTCGAACCAGGCGAGATCGAGGCCGCGCTGCGGGAGCTGCCCGACGTTCGGGACGCGGCGGTGACCGTCCGCACGGGTCCGGACGGGGAGCCGACGCTGGCGGCGTACGTGGTGTCGCGGCACGAGAGCGCGCCGAGCCCGCAGGCGTACCGGACCAGGCTGGTGGGCAAGCTGCCCACGGCGATGATCCCCTCCTTCTTCGTGGCCCTGGACCAGCTCCCGACCACCCCGAACGGCAAGCTGAACCAGTGGGCGCTGCCCGATCCCGCCCCACCGGTCGCCGGCAGGGACCTCGCGTCGGCGACCGCCACCGAACGCCTGCTGTGCGAGATCTGGAAGGACGTCCTGGCCGTGGCGGTGGTCCGGCCGTCGGACGACTTCTTCCTGTTGGGCGGCAATTCGCTGCAGGCCGTGACCGTGCTGAACCGGATCAGGTCGCGGACGGGCGTGGAGCTCCATCTCGACGTGGTGTTCCTGCACCCCGTGCTGTCGGCGTTGGCCGCCCGGGTCGATTCGGCGCCGGACGAAAGCGGCGCGCATCCTCCGCTGACCGCCCGTCCCAGGAGCTGAGCGCGATGCCTCCGAAGCAGCTCCGTGTTCTGCTCGTCACCAATGGCGCCGAGGACCGTCAGGTCGGCGGGTACGCGATGCGTTGCGCGGGCCTGGTTCAGGGCCTGTCCATGGTGACGGCGTTGACGACCGTGGCGGTCCGCTGCCCTGACCCGGCCCTGTGCTCCCACCGGCAGCCGGAGTCGATCCCGTTCGTGGAACCGGTGGAGATCCAGCCGCCGCGTCCGAGGCTGCCGCCGGCCGATCCCTGCGGCGGGTACTTCTGCCCGCGCGCCGGGGACGAGCTGCGCGAACAGGTGCTTCGGGACCGGCCGGACGTGATCGTGGTGAGCGGGCTGGAGCTGTTCCGCTACCTCGACCTGCTCGGCGACGTCGCGGATGGCGCCCTGGTGGCCGATCTGCACAACGTCGAGTCCGCGCTCTGGGAGGAGTCCGGACGCGTCGGCGCCGAGACCACGGAGCGGCCCGCGGGGCCGTGGAAGGCCCTCGACCTGCAGGCGGTCGAGGCGGCGGTCGCGAGCTTGGCCACGGGCGTGTGGGTGTGCACCGAGGACGACCGCCGCCGATTCCTGTCGGTGCACGAACTGAGCGCCGACAGGGTGGCGGTCGTCCCGAACGTCGTGCCAGTGCCGGACGAGGTACGGCCGATGGGCGCGGTACGGCGGCTGCTCTTTCCCGGCCGGCTCGACTACCTGCCGAACGTCTTGGCCGCCCACCACCTCCTCGACGAGATCTGCCCCCGGCTCGGCCAGGCCCTTCCCGGGCTGGGGGTCGTCATCGCCGGCGCACGGCCGGGGATGTCGCTGCTGGAGCGGCGCTATCCGGACAACGCCCGGCTCACCGCCGACCCTGCCACCATGGATCCGCTCTGGCCGGGCGCCGTGCTCGTCGTCCCGCTGGTGACCGGTGGCGGCAGCCGGTTGAAGATCCTCGAAGCCTTCGCCCGCGGGTGCCCGGTCGTCTCCAGCCCGAAGGGCATCGAGGGGATCGATGCCACGGCGGGGGTGCACTACCTGCTCGCGCGGTCACCGCAGGAGACGGTCGAGTCGATCGTGCGGCTGATCAACAACCCTGAGCTGGTGACGGACCTGGTCACGGCGGCGCATCTCTTCGTCGCGAACCGGTACACGGCCCGTCAGGTGGCCGAATGCGCCATGGCCGCGCTGGAACACCTGACCGCTGCCCGCGGGGCGAGCGCCGCGGAGCGCCGGGCGGACGCCGAGCCCGTGCCGGAGCAGCGGCCCGGCCCCGACGAGACCGGACGCGGCGGGGGCCCGCGCCGGCGGTCGGCCGGGGTCGCCTCGCGTGATTGGTTTCTGCCGCTGGCCGGCGACTCAGGGGTTCCCGTGTTCGCCTTTCCGCACGCCGGCGCGGGTGCCGGGCGGTTGCTCGAGTTCGCCAGAGCTGTCGCGTCCCAGGCGTCGCTGTGGGCGGCCAACCTCCCCCGCAGGCAGGCGCGGCTCGACGAGCCGTTCCCGCCGGACCTCGCGTCCCTTGTCGGCGAGCTGGCCGACGCGGTGACGCCCCTGGTCCGGGAGCGCTACGGGTTCTTCGGCTACTGCGCGGGCGCACTGCTGGCGTTCCTGGTGGCCAGAGAGCTGCGCGAACGGGACGTGCCGCTGCCGGACACTCTGGTGGTGGCCTCGTTCGAGGCCCCTGACATCGCCCGGCTCCCCCGCGACGTGGCCGACCTGCCGGCCTCGCGCCTGTGGCGTCGCCTAGTCGACAGCGGTGGGTTGCCGGTCGCACCCGACGCCCGGCTGCGCGAGGTCGCCGAGCCGGCGGTACGCGCGGACTTCGCGCTCCTCGCCGACTACGTCCACAGACCGGCAGAGCCGCTGCCCGTGCCGATCGACGTGTGCTTCGGCGTCACGGACACCACCCCGCGCGGCGCCCTGCTGGGCTGGCGGAGACAGACCACAGCAGACGTGCGGCTGCATTGCCTGCCCGGCGGCCACTGGCTGCTCGATGACTCTCTCGCCGAGCTCGCCACGACCGTGATGGAGATCACCACCAGGCAGGCAGGGACGACAAGCAGGCGCGTAGGAGAGGAGCACCACACCGCATGACGCAGTGGGAACACGAGGTGGCCACCCTGTGGGCGGGCCTGCTCGGCCGGGACCCGTCGGCGATCTCCGTCGAGGCGGACTTCTTCCAGCTCGGCGGTGATTCCCTGGTCTTCGTCCAGTTCCTCATCGCCGCGCAGGAACGGTTCTCGGTCGAGATCATGGTCGACGAGCTCTACGAGAGCGGGTTCACCGTGCGGGCCGTCGCCGAGGTCCTGTCCTCCGGCGCCGGTGTGGCGTGACATGTCCGCATCCCCCGCGCCTTCCCGGCTCGCCGACGAGGACCTCGCCATGCTCCTGTTGATCCGTCACTTCGAGCAGGCGTGCCTGGAACTGTTCACCGCCGGAAAGATCTCCGGCACGATCCACGTATGCCTGGGGCAGGAGCAGGTCCCGGTCGCGCTGCGTACTCTGCTGCTCCCCGGCGACTTCGTCTTCGGCAACCACCGCTCGCACGGCCACTTCCTGGCCCGCGGCGGCGACCCCGCCGGGCTGCTCGCCGAGCTGATGGGGCGGGAAGGCGGGGTGTGCGCGGGCGTCGGCGGCAGCCAGCACCTCTACGGCGACCGGTTCCTGTCCACCGGCGTCCAGGGAGAGGGCATCGCCGTCGCCCTCGGCGTCGCCCGGCACCTGGCCCGCCACGATCCGGGGCGGCTGGCCTGCGTGTACGTCGGGGACGGCACGTGGGGCGAGGGCATCGTCTACGAGTCGCTGAACATCGCGCGGCTGTGGCGGCTGCCGCTGCTCGTGGTCGTGGAGAACAACGGCATCGCCCAGTCCACCGCCACCTCGGCCCAGATGGCCGGATCGGTAGAGCGGCGTGCACACGCGTTCGACGTCGCCTACCACGGCGCCGACACGACCGACGTGAACCTGCTCCGCGCCGTCCTCACGCCGCTCCTGGCCGAGGTCCGCGCGGGTGCGGGCCCTCTGGTGGTCGAGGCGTTCACCACCAGGCTCGGGCCGCACAGCAAGGGCGACGACAGCCGCTCGCCGGAGGACCGGCGGGCGGCGGCCGCGCTCGACTGGCTCCCCGCGTACGCGGACCACTTCCCCGACCAGGTACGGCGGATCGACGACGCCCAGCGCGAGCTGGTCGCCGGCCTCGTCGAAGACGTCGCCGCCCGCCCGGAGGCCACATGGGCGCCGTGACCCGCACCAGAATCGGCCAGGAGCTCAACGCCGCCCTCCACCGGCTGATGGCGGACGACCAGGGCCTGCACCTGCTGGGCCAGGACATCGCCGATCCCTACGGCGGCGCGTTCAAGGTGACCCGCGGCCTGTCCACCGGCTTCCCCGGCCGCGTGTTGTCGACGCCGATCAGCGAGAGCGCCATCGTGGGAATGGGCACCGGTCTGGCTCTCTGCGGCGAACCGGCCATCGTGGAGATCATGTTCGGCGACTTCGCCGGGCTGGCGTTCGACATGCTGGTCAACTTCGCCAGCAAGGCGGTCACCATGTACGGGCGGACGATCCCCGTCCCCCTGCTGGTGCGCTGCCCGACCGGCGGCAATCGCGGCTACGGCCCCACACATAGCCAGAGCCTGCAGAAGCACTTCCTGGGTGTGCCGTCACTCGACCTGTTCGAGCTCACCCCGTTCCACGAGCCGTACCCGCTGCTGCGCCACATCCTGGCGGGAGGTCGACCGGCGATGTTGTTCGAGGACAAGGTTCTCTACGGTGCGACCGGCTACCGGGACGGCCGGGCCGACGGCCCTCATCACTACCGGATGCACGGCGATCCGGCTGTCGGCTGGGCCGAGGCTTACCTGCCCGATATTGAGGAAGACCCCGTGGTCCTGCTCGCGAGCGGCGGCACTGCGCATCGGGCGATGCGGGCGGCTCGGACCCTGCTGCTGGACCACGAGATCATCTGCGTGGTCCTCGTTCCGGCGCGGCTGTATCCGCTGGATCTCGAACCGGTGCTGCCGGTCCTACGGCGCGCCCAGCGCGTCGTCGTGATCGATGACGGCCCGCCGGGCAGCTCATGGGCGGGCGAGGTGGCGATCGGTGTCTACCGCGAGTTGTGGCCACCGCCATTCGGGCCCGTCGGCATGGTGCAGTCGAAGAACAGCGTCATCCCGGCCGCATCCCATCTGGAGCGGTCGGTGCTCGTACAAGCGAAGGACATCGTGAGCGCGGTGCTGGAGCCTGCCGGATGAGCGGGCGGGGAGAACCGGTGGCGATCTCGGTCCCACGGCTGAACAGCAACGACATCGAGTACGTGGTGCTGGAGTGGCTGGCCGGGGACGGCGAGGAGGTCACCCGAGGGCAGCCGCTCGTGATGGTGGAGACCTCGAAGGCCGTGGAGGAGCTGACCAGTCCCGCCACCGGGCGCCTGCGCACGCTGTCGCGGGCCGGGGCCGGGTGCCGGATCGGCGAGGTGATCGGCGAGATCGTGGACGGGATCGCCACGAAGGCCGGCCCACCGGCGGAGAGCGGAGAAGCGGAGGAGTCCACCCGGTGGACGGTCACGGAATCCGCGCGAGAGCTGCTGCGGGCGCACGGCCTCACGCCCGCGGCCCTCGACGGCCTGACGTCGCAGATCGTCCGGCGCGCCGACGTCGAACGGCACCTCGCCGGCGTGGCAGAGGGCCCGCGCACACTGCCACCCGCCCAGCGGGCCGTGGCGCGAACCGTGGAGTCCGCCCTGGCCGTGCCCGCAGCCTTCCTCTGCACACGCGTGGACGCCGACACCGCCGCGGCCTCCACGCGGCGGCTCCTAGGGGCCGTGGCGAGCGGCGTCGGCGTGGTCGAGATGACGGTGGCCGCCGTCGCCGCGCAACTGCCCGCCTTTCCCATGATGTTCGCGACGACCGTGGACGGCGAGCGGTTCGTGCCCGCCCGGGACGCGCACGTGGCGGTCACCATGGACGCGGGGGACCGCCTCCAGACGCCGGTGCTCCGCCGCGCGGGGTCCCGTTCTCTCCCCCAAATCGCGGCGGAGCTGATGCGTCTGCGTCGAGCCGCCGTCCAGGGAACGCTTCGGGAGCGGGACCAGAGCGGCGGCAACATCCTCGTGGCCGTCAACACCCATTACGGGGTCCACCTCGCGGTCCCGCTCGTCTTCCCCGGCCACACATGTGCCGTCTCGATCGGCGCGACGGAGCCCGAGCTGAGGCCAGCGCCCGATGGAGACATCCGGCGGGTAAACGCGTGCACGCTCGGCCTGGCCTTCGACCATCGGTACGTCAACGGCCGTGAGGCGGCCGCGTTCCTGAGCGCGGTCCGTGCCTCCATCGAGGCGGCGGGCCAGTGACCGCCGACCGGAAGGACCAGGTATGACGGGGCGATCCACGCACGACGACCGCGCGGCGGCCGCCGCTCTCGAAGAGCCGCGCGCCTTTCTGACCCGGACGATCAACGCGATCGCCGGTCTCGACATCGAGCCGGACGGCAACTTCTTCGAAGCCGGTCTCGGCTCCCTGGAGCTGATGCGCCTGCACGAGAGCATCTGCCTGTGGCTCGGCCGTGAGGTGCCGGTGTCCGTGGTGTTCCGGCATCCCAACCTCCAGGCCCTGGCACGCTACCTGGCCGCGGATGCGCCGCCGACCGCGCGAGCCGCCCCTGAACCTGCCACCGCAGGTGTGGCAGGCCCGGAGGCCAGGCGGAAGTTGCGGGCCCGCATCCAGCGCAGAAGGCGGGAAGAGAGGTGATCGACGTGTGGGAGACCGATCGTCCGATAGCCGTGGTCGGCATGGCGTGCCGCGTTCCCGGCGCGCACGACATGGAGGAGTTCTGGGCCAACCTGGTCGCGGGGAAGGAGTCGATCACCTTCTGGAGCGCCGAGGAACTGCGCGCGGCCGGGGTGACCGAGGCGGACCTCGCCAACCCCGACTACATCAGGGCGGCGCCGATGATGCCCGCCGCCGACGGCTTCGACGCGGGCCTGTTCAGGATGACGGCGCGCGAGGCAGAGCTGTGCGACCCACAGATCCGGGTCTTCCTGGAGCTGTGCCACAGCGCGGTGGAGGACGCCGGATACGACCCCTTCGACCTGGCGGACACCGTGGGAGTGTTCGGGTCGGCGGGGCCGAACAACTATTTACCGCAGTACCTGTGGCGCCGGCCCGACCTGCTGGGGCTCGACGGCACGCTGGTTCAGAGCCTCAACCAGCCTGACTACCTGAGCACGCTGGCGGCGTACAAGCTGAACCTGCGCGGACCCGCCATGACCGTGCTGACCGCGTGTTCGAGCAGCCTCGTTTCCATCCATCTGGCCTGTCAGGCGCTGCGGCTGGGCGAGTGCGACGTGGCCGTCGTCGGCGCATCCGTCCTGGACCTGCCGCTGGTACGGGGACGGCTCTGGACACCAGGAGGCATCACCACGGCCGACGGCCACTGCCGGCCGTTCGACGCCGGGGCCTCGGGCACCATCTTCGGCAGTGGAGCCGGCGCCGTCGTGCTCAAACGCCTGGAAGACGCGCTGGCCGACCGGGATCGGGTCAGGGCGGTGGTCAGGGGAAGCGCCGTGAACAACGATGGGGCGGACAAGGTGAGCTTCGGCGCGCCCAGCGTGGACGGCCAGGTGGCCGCCGTGATCGAGGCCATGACGCTGGCCGGGGTGACGCCGTCGGACATCGGGTTCGTGGAGGGGCACGCGACCGGCACGATTCTGGGAGACCCGATCGAAGTGGCCGCCTTGGCGGAGGCGTACGCCGAACTCGCGCAGGGAGCTCTTGAGCCGGGGAGCGTCATCCTCGGCTCGGTCAAGTCCAACGTCGGCCACCTGGGCGCGGCGTCGGGCGTCACCAGCTTCATCAAGACCGTACTCGCGCTGGATCGCGAGGCCGTGCCCGCCACGGTGAACCTGGACCGGGTCAACCACCGGCTGGAGCTGGACAAGACGCCGTTCCGGATCAGCACCGGCGTCGAGCCGTGGCCTCGGGACGTGACGCGGCCCAGAATGGCGGCGGTCACCTCGCTCGGGGTAGGCGGGACGAACGCGCACGCAGTTCTGGAGGAGGGCCCGGTGCAGGCGCACCGCCGCCCCGACGGACGGCCGCGCGTGGTGCTCTGGTCGGCCGCCACCGAGCCGGCGGTGCGGGCGCAACGGGGCCGGCTCGCCGGCTTCTTCGGCGGATGCGGCGAGGAGGTCTTCCCCGACGCGGCGGCCACCCTGCAGCACGGCCGCACGCCGCACCGCTGTCGCGCGGCGCTGGTGGCCGGCTCCGCCGCGGACGCGGCCGCGCTGCTCGCCGGTTCCGAGCCCGTGGTGACCGGGACCGCCCAGACGGATGGCAGCGTGGCCTACCTGCTGCCCGGTCAGGGGTCCCTGCGGGAGGGAACGGCTCGCGAACTGTACGGCACGGTGCGCGGCTTCACAGTGGCGATGGACGAATGCCTCGAGTTGTTCGAGGAACACGGCGTGCCTCTGTACCGCCGCTGGCTCGGCCGTGGCGAGGAGCGGGACGACGCCGGTCAGGCACTGCTGTTCGCCGTCGAGTACTCCCTGGCCGAGATGTGGCGGCAGTGGGGCGCGCCGCCGGCCGCCGTGCTCGGGCACAGCCTGGGAGAGCTGTCCGCGGCCGCGATCGCGGGAGTGTTCAGCCTGCCGGATGCGATCGGACTGGTCGTCGCCCGGGCCGCCGCGATGGCCGAGCACCCCGTGCCCGGCGGCATGCTGGCCGTCGCCGCCTCTGCCGACGACGTCCTGCCCCTGCTGGCCGAGCCGCTGGCGGTGTCGGCCGTCAACGCGCCGCGCGAGACGGTGGTCTGCGGCCCCGCCGACGCTCTGTCCGCGCTGGCGGCGCGGCTGGCCGAGCGGCCCGTGGCCAGCCGCCCGCTGCCGGTCGACGCCGCCTTCCATCATCCCGGCTGGGAGCGGGCGGAGCGGGTGTGGCACGAGTCCTTCGGCTCGGTGACGTTCCGCGCGCCCAGGGTGCCGCTCTACTCCAGCCTCACCGGAGATCTGGCGGAGCCGGCGCGGCTCGCCACGCCGGCGTTCTGGACCGCCATGCTCACCTCACCGGTACGGTTCCACGACGCGCTTCGCGCGCTCCGCACGCAGTGGCCCGGCAGCACGCTGCTGGAGGTGGGCCCTGGCGGCACGCTCAGCAGCCTGGCCCGCCGGGGTCTGGCGAACGCGCGCGGCACCGTGGCGTCCACCCTGGGCGAGGACGGGCCCGAGCCGGAGGCGGTGCTCCGCACGGCCGCCCGGCTGTGGGCCGCGGGCTGCGCCATCGACTGGGCCGCCGCAGAGCAGCCGTCTCCCGCGGTGCGCGTCTCGGTGCCCGGCTACCCGTACGAGCGCGTCCGGTATTGGGCCGATCCTCCGCAGGCGGAGACCGACGTCCCGAAGGAGGAGCCGGCCCTCGGCCCGCCGTCCGGGCCCGCCGTCTCCGAGATCCACTGGGCGGAACGGACCCGCCCCGCGCTCCCCCGGCATGCCGACGGCAACGCGCTGGTGCTGCTGCCCGAGGACGCCGACGACGCGGCGCGGGTGCTGCTGGCGGTGCAGCGGGCCGGGTGGCGGCCGATCCAGTTGCGTCCCGGGCCGTCGTTCGCGGCTGTACCCGGCGGCTTCCACGTCCGGCCAGGCCGGCCTGATGATCTGCGCAAGGCGTACGCGGCGCTGCGGGAGGCCGGCTCGCCCCTGGCGGTCGTGGTGCACGCCCTCGCCACGGGAGGACCTGCGCCTGGCGGTGACGACGACGCGTTCGTCAGCCTGCTCACATTGTGCCGCCTGGTGGTGACCTCGGCCGACGGACCGGCTCCGCCACGGCTCGTCCTGTTGACCACCGGGTCGGTGGACGTGTCCGGGGGCGATCTGGTGGACCCCCACCGCGCCGCGCTGCACGGCCTGTTCCGCACGGTGCGGCGGGAGGCGCCCGACCTGCACGGCGCCGCCATCGACTACTGCGCTCGCACGGACGTGCCCGCGCTGGCCGCGGAGCTGTCACCGGCCGTGACCGACGACGTCGTGGCACTGCGTGGCCGGCGCCGCTGGGAGCCGGCCGAACGGCGGCTTCCGCTGCCGGCCAAGGCTGAGACACCGCTGCGGGAACGCGGCGTGTACCTCATCACGGGCGGCAGCGGCGGGCTCGGTCTCGCCGTCGCCCGCGAACTGGCTGGCACCGGCCTGCGTCCGACGCTGATCCTGCTCAGCCGGCGCGGCCCGCAGGCGGTCGCGGCCGGGGAGCTGGAGCGGATTCGGAGCTTGGGCGCCACGGTGATCCCGTACGCCTGCGACGTCACCGACGGTGCCGCACTCGGCCGCGTGGTCGCCGAGGTCGCCGAGCATCACGGCCCGGTGACCGGCCTGTTCCACCTGGCCGGGCTGCCCGGCGCGCGGATGGTGGCCTTCCGCGAGGCCGCGGACGCCCTGGCGGTCATGGCCCCGAAGACCGCGGGCACCGCCTGCCTGGAACGGGTCTTCGCCGGCCAGCCCCCACTCGACTTCGCGGTCTTCTTCTCCAGCCTGGCGGCGGCGGAGGGGCTCGTGGGCAACGGCGACTACGCGGCGGCCAACGCCTTCCTGGACGCCGCGGCGATCGGCTCGTCACTGGCCGACGGGCGGGTGCTCAGCATCGGCTGGCCGATCTGGCGGGGCCGCACCATGGCGAACAGATCCGGCGTGGACGTCGCGGACCTGAACGGCGCCGTCCGGCGCCGGCCGCCGGCGGCCCGGGCCGGCGGCGAGACAGGGCTCGTCTGGGAGACCGAGATGAGCGCGGCGACGCATTGGGAGCTCGACGAGCATCGGGTGGACGGTGTTCCGCTGCTGCCGGGGACGGCTTATTTGGACCTGGCCGTACGGGCCTACCGTGAGGTGGCGGCGCCCGCCTCCGGACCGATCGGGCTCTCCGACGTCGTGTTCACCACACCGATGTTCGCACAGGAGCCGCGGGTGGTGCGGCTCACGTTCCGTCCCGTGGGCGACCGGTTCGACGTGGCGGTGACCTCCCGGCCCCCCGGCGGGGACGGCTCATGGACATCGCACGCCACCGCCGTGATCGGCCCCGCCGAGCCGCGCCCCGGACGCGTCGACCTGGGCGAGCTGCGACGGCGGCACACCGCACCGGCAGGACCGTCCCGCGCCGAAGGCGGGTCGTTGTTCACTCTGGGACCGCACTGGTGGAGCGTGCGGGAGGTGTGGTCGAGCGGTTCCGACCTGCTGATGCGGCTGGAGCTGCCGCCGGCCCACCGCTCGGAGACGGCCCGGTACGCGTTGCACCCGGCCTTGCTGGATTCGGTGACGGCGGCCGTGAGCGGGCCGGGAACCGATTCGTACGTACCGTTCCTCTATAACCGGGTCGTGGTCGCCGCCGACATACCCGCCGCTTTCTACGCGCATGTGCGGCGGGACCCGCGAGCCCCGCACGACAGCCCGTCGGGCGATGTCGACCTCATCGACGAGCACGGCGAAGTGCTGGTCTCCGTCGAGAAGTTCGTCATGATCGCCGGCCGTGACGCCCTCCAGACGGCCCTCCCGTCCGCGGCCCGTGACAGCGGGAAGGCGGGCGGCGTCTCCGAGGCGGGCGGCGAAACGGATACGACTGATGACGGGCTCGACCCTGCGGTGGCCGTGTGCCTGATGCTGCGCCTGATCGGCTCAGGCGTGCGCGGCCCGGTGCTCGTCCGCCCCAGGCCCGCCACCGGCCCCGCCGCCCCTGTCGATCCCGCCGACCGGGCCGATCCCGTCGCGCCCGAGGGCTCACCGATCGCGGTGGAGACCGCCACTGGCGAGCACGGGACGGAGACCGTGGACGAGCGGCTGCGGCTGCTGTGGACGCAGGCGCTCGGCGTCACCGACTTCCCAGCCGACCAGGACTTCTTCGACGCGGGCGGCAACTCCCTGGCGGCGGTCGAGTTCATCGCGCGGATCAGGGAGAGCTTCGGCGTACGCCTGGGCCTGGGGCTGCTGCTGGAGCGCCGCACCCTGGCCGGGATCGCCCTGGCGCTGCGCGAGCAGGGCGCGCGGTGAGGCGTCCGCGCTGTCACGGCAGGTCGAGCAGCCACAATCCGCGCACGAACCCGGCGGCGGCCTCCGGCTCGGCCGGCATCAGCAAAACGGTCGCGTCCGGGCAGCGGACGCGGACCTCGGTATAGGCCACGGGGTCGGCGGTGACGAACACGCAGTCCTTCACTGCCACCCCCCAGCCGCTCACCAGGCCGACCAGATTGTCGGACACGCTGCCCCAGCCCATCCGCCGGCCGCTCAGGTCATCGGGGCCGAGCGGGCCGCCGTCGGCGAGCTGGGCCAGCACGTCGCGTTCGTCGGCGCGCCCCACGACACCCACCCGGCGGCCCGACCGGGCCGCCGCCCGCAGCAGTTCCTGAAGGGAGTGCCAAGGGCTGCCGGGATCGGCCGCCACCGGCCCCTCACCGCACTGCCCTTGCCACAGGGTGTCATCGGCGTCCACGACGTAGCCCGCGATCGGCCGCGCCCACCGGGCGAGAACCCGGCGCAGCACGAAGACGCCCAGTGCCGCGCAGTATTCGTCGCTGTAGGGCACGTGCCCGACGACGTCACCGTGCGGGTCGTGCACCGTCTCCACCCGGTACGCCGCCGCGACCCCGTCGTCGCTGACCAGACGCACGCCGCTCAGCCGGTCGCACGCCTCGCGCAGCCGCCGCAGGACGGCCTCGACCTCCGGACCCGCGCCGTGCGACCAGCCTGGGGACGGGGCGGTGACCACGACCAGCAGCGGCGCCAGCCCCTGCGCGTGCGCGCCACGCAGCGCTTCGAGGAACATCGTCGCGTTCTCGGCCATGCGCGAGCGGGCCTCGGGGTCGGCCGGGTCCCGCTCGGGGCCGGCGAAGTCCTCGATCCGGACCAGCAGCACGCCTGCGCGCCCCGCCCCGTCCGGCCCGAGGCGCCCGGCGGGGTCCAGCATGTCGGGCACCACCCGGCCGTACGGGACGGTGGCGGTCCGTACGGCCAGGCCCAGCCGGTGGCACCAGTGCTGCAGCACCTCCGCGACGGGCAGCACGGTGAACGTTCCCGCCAGCACGATCTCGGGGGTGGTGGGCGCGGCGCCGGCGGGGCCGGAGACCGCCGCCTCCGGCGTGGAGCGGGCGAGGGAGCGCAGCACCGCGCCGAGCCCTCCGGCCAGGCTGTGTGCCAGCGTCGGAGGGCAGCGGCCCGCGTCGTAGGCGACGCGCAGCGACCAGCGCGTGCCGGGGGTCACCAGCACGGTGAGGGGATAGTTGGTCCGCGGCACGGCGGGCCGCTGGCTGATGGTGAGCCCGGCGGAGGCTGCGTGCCCGTCCCATTCCTCCGCGAAGTTCTGCACCAGCAGGAGCGTGCGCGCGAGGGGTTCGCCGCGCGGCACCCCGCTGAGGGCGTGAATGTCCACCAGCGGCAGGTGGCCGTGCCGTGACGCCGAGGCGGCACGCAACTGCAGGTCGCGCAGCCAGTCGCCAAGGCCTCTCCCCCCGTCGGCGGACATCCGGATCGGCACGGTGGTGACGAAAACGCCAACTGTCCGCTCGGCGGACGCAACGTTCGACGGGCGCATGGTCATGGTGGTGTCGAACACCACCTCTGTCTCCGCCGACCGCCCGGCGAGGGTGAGTCCCCAACCGGCCAGCGCGAGCGTCGCGGCCGAGACGCGGTGCCGCCGGGCCGCCTCTGTCAGTCGCGCGCTGTCTGCCTCGGACAGCTCCGCAACGGCCAGCCCGGTCTCCGCGACGTCGGGCGACGAATCGGAGGAGGCGTGCCGCAATCCCGGGATCGGCGTCGGCCGGCCGAGATCGCCGAGCTCCGCCGCCCAGAACGCGCGCGCCGCAGGTTCGTCTCCTGCGGTGTGACGCACCAGTTCCCACGGCGACGGGGCGGGCGGCAGGGCAGGTGAGCTGCCGCGAACGATCGCCGAGTAGGTCTGGACGACCTCGCTGAGCACGGTCGACACCGACCAGCCGTCCATGATCAGGTGGTGGTGGCTGACGATCATCCAGTACGTGGCGGGAGCGAACCGGATCAGCGCGGTACGCACCAGCGGCGGCCGGTCCAGGGCGAATCCCGCGTGGCGGTCGCGACGCAGGTGCGCGTCGAGTGCCGCTTCGCGTTCCGCCTCCGGCAGCGCGCTCCAGTCGTGCTCGCTCCATCGCGGCGCGGGGTCGGGCTCGACCGCCTGGAGCGGGCGTTCCAGGCCCTCCCAATAGAAGCCGGTCCGCAACGCGGGGTGCCTGGCCAGCACACGGGCCCATGATTCCCGCATCGCGGACGGGTCGCCGAGTCCCGTGATCCGCAGGACGATCTGCTGGACGTACACCCCGGTCGAGTCGTCCAACAGCGTGTGGTAAAGCAACCCCTCCTGCGTTGGGGTGAGGGGGTGAGCGTCCACGGTGGCGTCGTCCATCGGCTTACTCCCCTTGTGTCGCGCGAGCCCGCAGGGCCCGCACCTTCCTGAGGTCGGCGGCGGACACCTGCGCCTGGGGCGGCGGCGTCTCCTCCCACGTGCCGGGCCGGCCGGCGGCGGAGGCCAGCTCCGCGACCGTCTGGTAGGTGAACACGTCGGCGGGCTCGATCGTCAGCCCTTGTCCGGCCGCCCGCTGCGCTATCCGGAGCGCGCGCATGGAGTCTCCGCCGAGGGCGAAGAAGTTGTCGTGCCGGCCCACCCGGGTGACCCCCAGTACCTCGCTCCAGAGTGCGGCGAACGCTTCCTCGCGCGGTCCCTCTGCGGGCGCGAACGCGACGCCCGCCGAGGGGCCGGTGACCGCCCGCGCTGAAAGAGCGCGGCGGTCCACCTTCCCGTTCGGGAGCCGGGGCAGGGCGGCGATCGTGACCAGCGTGGGCACCATTTGTCCCGGCAGCCTGTCGCGCAGCAGCGCCCGCAGCTCGCCGACGTCGAACCCGTCGCCGGGGACGAGGTAAGCGACCAGCGACGACGACTCCTGTCCGGCGAGCGTGACGACCGCGACGCTCCGCACCGTTCCGCTGCCGAGCACCGCATCCTCGACCTCGCCCGGTTCTATCCGGTATCCGCGCACCTTCATCTGGTCGTCGGCGCGTCCCGCGAACTCGTACTCGCCGTCGGCCCGCAGGCGTACGAGGTCGCCGGTACGGTAGACGCGCCCGCCCGGCCGGTGCGGGTCAGGCGGGAAACGCTCGGCGGTGAGCGTGGGGCGGTCGTGGTAGCCCTGGGCAACGCCGTGGCCTCCGACGCGCAACTCGCCGATCGCGCCACGCGGCACGGGCAGGCCCTGTGCGGTCAGCACCGCCACAGTCACCCCGGGCAGCGGCCGGCCGATCAGGCGGGCGTGTTCGGGTTCCGTGACGCGCGCGGCGGTCGCCCAAACCGCCGTCTCGGTCGGCCCGTAGAAGTTCCAGACCGTCTCCGCGGTGGCCAGCAGATCGGCCGCGAGCGGGACCGGCATCCGCTCGGCACCGCAGATGGCCGTGCTGACCTCACCTCGTTCCAGTCCGGCGTCGAGCAGCATCCGCCAGGCGGACGGGGTCGCCTGCATCCACGTCGTACCGGTCCGGCGGATGAGCCGTAGCATCTCGATCCCGTCGGAGACGGCCGCGCGGGGCGCGACCACGACGCTCGCCCCCACCGCGGCGGGCAGGAACAGCTCGGGCACGGACATGTCGAACGACCACGCGCTCGTCGACATCATCATGTCCTGCTGCCTGGCTCCGGTGGTCCTGGCCATGCCGTCCAGCAGGTTCGCCAGCGCCCCGTGACTCACCGCGACTCCCTTGGGCCGGCCCGTCGAACCCGAGGTGTAGATGAGGTATGCGGTGTCGTTGGGCGTCACGGCCACGGCGGGGAAGCCCGCGGGCTCCGTCGGCGCCCGATCGCCGTCGATGACGCGGCCGACCGCCTGCCGCAACTCATCTGGCGCGTCCGGTTGCGCGACCACAGCGACGGCGCCGGCGTCGCGGGCCATGAACGCCAGCCGCTCCGGCGGGTAGGCGGGATCGAGCGGAAGGTAGGCGGCCCCGGCCCGCCAGACGCCGTACAGCACGGCCAGCGCGGCGGCGCCCGGCCGCAGGCAGACCCCGACGACGTCCCCGCGCCGCACGCCACGGGCGGCGAGCAAGCCGGCCCAGCGGCCGGCGGCCCCGTCGAGGTCCGCGTAGCCGAGGCGGTGGGTGAGGTCGTCCACGGCGATCTTGTCCGG